>JAYTST010000062.1:0-11210 GCA_043745565.1 bacterium | reverse complement strand
CAGGCGGCAGTACTAAATAATATCGCTTGAATGCCGGAGGAAACCGCGAGGACTATCCAGACAACACGCATCACGATGAACGAAGAAGTTTTTTTCGACTGGTTCATAGCGCTATGTGCCACCGAAAAACAATGACTCGCCGGAGCGTACACTGCTTCATGAAAATCAAGTCTCCACAATCCGCGTGCAAATGACAAGATGCCACCGATAATCAACAATACTTCTTTCTCAAGATACGTCGTTCGTTTGTAGGCGAATTCAAAAATCAATTCGTCTAAAATAGGTTTTTCTTCAGTTTTCAATTGGTTCTCCTTTGTTAAAGTTTCGCTTCGAAAAATAACACAGTTTTTATAAAAAAGCAATAGTTACTGTATATAAGTTAAACTGCCTTATTTCGCTACGCTAACCGCCTCCTCAAATTGGATAGAAAGGAGCTTTGAGAAGCCTTCGGAGCCCATGGTAACGCCGTAAATGATGCCGGCGCGTGACATGGTCTCACGATTGTGAGTAATGAGAATAAGGCCAGAATGCGAAGAAAGACGCTCAATCATGTCACCGTACTTTTTAGAATTTGCTTCGTCGAGTGCGGCGTCAGTTTCATCAAGAATAATAAACGGTGGTGGGTTCACTTGGGATAATGCAAAAAGTAAGGCAATTGATGTAAGCGCTCGCTCCCCACCTGAAAGCATAACAAGACCTTTTGTTTTCTTGTGCGGCAATGCAACATCAATCTCAATTCCCTCTTCTTCTTGCTTGCCCGACATAGCTTTTGTGAAGTCGGGTGCGAAGTTGGAATCATCTTCACTATCACTTTCTTCATCAGCACTCATTTTCTTTTCAGGCTTAATGAGCTTGAGTGCTGCGTTTCCGCCGCCAAACATCAATTTGAAAAAGTTCTCAAATTCTTTATTTATCTTTTCAATACCTTCTCGGAATTCAGTATCAATTTTAATTTCAAGTTCAGAAATAAGTGATCGAAGAGAAAGAGATGAAGCGTTGAGATCCGCGAGTTCTTTTTCGAGGAACGCGTCGCGTGCTTCGACTTCTTCCGCTTCTTTTATTATCTCAGCGCTGTTGCCGATTCCTGCCTCTTCAAGGCGGATTTTCTTTCGCTCAACTTCACGCCGACGGTCGACTTGTTGTACGCGTTCTTCATGTAGATCAAATTCTATTTCAGTCGTTTGGAATTCTAGTACTTCTCGACCAATAAGCATTCCCGCTTCGTACAAATCGCGTTTCATTTCTTCCTCAATAAGTCTCATGCGTTCTTCTTCCAAACGAAGCGTGGAAAGTGTATTCTCAATATCCTGCATCGAAGACATAACTGCCAGCATTTTCTTTTCGGCTTCGAAGGTATCATCTTTTTTCTTTTCCATTTCGCGCTTAATAGTATCTTGTGCATCTCGAAGTGTTTTTTCCTTGTGACCAAGTTTAGTAATTGAATATTCGATATCTTGCTTGAATTTCATTTTTTCCTCAAGCTCTGCAACCAATCGAACCTTTCGTTCATCAGATTCCTTTGACGAAGCTGCTCGAGTTTCGATAAATAACAAGCAAGCTGACTTTATACTCATCACCATTTCACGAAGCTCTGTAACATCATCACTATTTTCTGCACGTTCAGCATAGTCATCGATTTCTTTCTGTAAGAAAGTCACTTCTGAAAGCAAAATGGTTTTTCGTTCACGCTCTTCGGCACTTGCCTCTTCTTTGCGAATTGATGAATGCACATATGAAATCTCTGCGTCGATTCCTCCCACTTGCCGGTTAAGCGCTTCTTTTTGCGTTCTTACTTCTGAAGTTTGCTGTTCCAACTCAATTATCTCCTCGCTCTTTTGACTGTGTTCGTCTTTTTGGCTAAGTGTTTCTTTGATGAGAATCAATTCTTTTTTTAATTCATGAAGATGTTCTTCGGGAATAGTTTTAGAGTTTACGATACGTACTTTTTCAGTAGATACATATTGATGCTCAATTTTAAAATATAATAAATATAATTTCGCTAGTTCATCTTTGAGGATGAGTGCTTTCTCGTATTTTTCAACTTGTTTTTTAAGGAATCGCAGATGCGGTGCTATCTCCCGACGAAGACTTTCGACAGACGCGATATTTTCCCCAGTTTTCAAAAGTTTTCGTTCACTTTCTTCTTTTTTAATTTGATAGGTTTTGAGTCCAAGCGCATCTTCAAGCATACCGCGGCGTTCTTTAGACGAGGAAGAGAGCATGCGATCCGCTTCTCCTTGAGAAATAATATGATGCCCTGAAGAACCAATATGCGCTGAGAAAAGAAGCTCACTTATATCTTTCAGACGAACTTGAGAACCGTTCAAAGAATATTCGTTTATACCATCACGATGAACACTTCGTTCGATTATCACTTCGTCGAAGTCGATAGGAAAAACCCGTGCTCGATTGTCGAAGATGAGCTTAACTGAAGCGCGGTTTGAACGAGGAAGTGTTTTACCGCCATTGAAAATAAGATCTTCGCCGCGTTTACCACGCATGGATTTAATCGATTGTTCACCAAGAACAAATCGGAACGCTTCAGCAACGTTTGATTTGCCTGAGCCATTGGGGCCTACGATTGCAGAAATTGACGTACTGAATTCAAGTACCGTTTTTTTAGCGAATGATTTAAATCCAGAGATTTCGAGTGATTTAAGAAGCATGATGATGAATTATAACATAAGATGTGCTACTATTTTCTCGAAACATTTACCTATGCACTTAATACTACCTACTGATGTCGTACAATTCACAAATAATGCTCTTCAAGCTGGAGTTGGTTTAGAAGCAATCCAACGAAATGATGGCAAAAATGAATTCTCAGTTATTCGAGTCACTCCCTCTATTTCAAGGTCATCTCTCGTTAATGCAGAATTAGCTGTTCGTCATCCCTATGGTCTTCGGACTTGGACCTGTGGTTCACATCTCGTAACGATTGTCCCATCGATGCTTCTGTAACAATCATCACTTCTTGAAACAAAATTCACATACCGTAATGGCATGTGGATTTTTTATTTATTTAGCTTGTAATGCATACCATGCAAATAATTTTGTAGTGCAAAAATAGTCTAAAATTTCACAATCCCTGACAGGATAGGAAATCTTTCGACATGATTTGCATGGTGTGCAAATCACCACCCCTTTACCTCCAATGCCTTACGTGCCGATTCTTGTTCGGCATCTTGTTTAGACTGACCAGTTCCTTCTGCGATGAGCACATCATCGAGATACACACCAACGGTGAAATGCTTATCGTGATCGGGACCGGTTTGCTTAGTCACTTTGTAAGATGGTGTGATGCTGACGCGCTCTTGAGACTTTTCCTGAAATTTACTTTTAGCGTCAAGCCAGGATCCACCATTAACAATATTTGAAGTAAGTGAAAGTACAAATCGAGAAATAAAGTCCGCAGCTGCGTCGTATCCAAGATCCATATAAATAGCGCCGATTATCGCTTCGAACGTGTTGGCAAGAATAAATTGCCGCGCACGGCCGATGTCTTTGGATTCACCTTTTGAAAGCAGTAGGAAGTCATTAACTTGAAGATTCTGTGCAACGGTTGAAAGAGTGACAGCATTTACAAGCGCTGAACGAAGTGAGGTTAATTCCCCTTCAGGTTTGTCGGTATAGATTTTAAAAAGATAATCCGTTACGACCAGCTCAAGTACAGCGTCACCCAAAAATTCTAATCGTTCATTGTGTTCAAGTCGTACATTTTTATTTTCATTTAAATACGAACGATGCGTAAAAGCCTGTTTAAGCAGGTCTTTGTTTTTAAAGGTAGTTCCTATAAGTTGTTCAAATTGTGTAAAGTCTTTCATGATATTTTGTGTTTTTGCCTTTGGTGTATTTGCCTCCTCTTTAGATAAAGAGGAGGATTGAGTCACAACACCCCTTAGTCCCCTCTTCATCTGAAGAGGGGAAACATCATCCACCTTTCTTCATCAAAATCTCGATTGCTTTGGTGACAATCGGCAGAATGTCGTTATAAAAATTCAAATCGATAATATCTGCCAGTTTAAACCATTCTGCTTTATCAAGTCCACCGGATGGCCCGAGCACCAACGGTTGATAGGTTGCTTTAGCTAAAAAGTAACATACTTGTTTACGCATCTTTCCTTCTTCGGGGTGTGTGGCGATGTATTCATTATTGGCAAGTTCATCTTCAATTTCAATATCAAGTCCAAGTTCTTCTTTGATTTTAAACTTAGTTCCCTCTTTTACTTCAAGCTCTGGCGGCAGTCCACCTTTTGAAAGCGTCCAATGTCCGAAGACGTCGTGTACAAATGCCAAGTAATATTCACCATCATGTTTTGCGTACACCACCGCACCTCCAAGTTTCTTGACGGGCATTTCTTCGTAAGGAATTGTTTTAAATTTGTAGGATTTTGATTTGGTAATGTCATCCTTTCCCGGTTCACCTAATTCTTTATACACGGCGCCAAGTACACCGTTTACAAATTTACCTGACGTCTCGCCTCCAAATGTTTTAGCAAGCTCGATTGCTTCGTTGATAGCTACCTTTGAAGGAACTTCAGCTCGATCGGCAAAAAGTAATTCATACAGACCGATGCGGAGAATATTTCGATCGACAATACCGATTTTGGCAAGTGGCCATTCGGGAGCTGCTTTTTCTATAATTTTATCAATATCCTCACGCTTAGAAATGACATTAGTCATAAGCGTTTTCATAAACGAAAAATCTCCCATACCAGGAGCAAATTCTTCGGCATTACGAGTAAGAACATCTTCAATAACATCAGAAGAAAGTTGCCTAAAATCCCATTCGAAGAGGGATTGCATAACTATTGATCTGGAAAGGTGCCGGTTTGCCATTGTAGGGCTAATTTGACTGCACTTCGCTGACTATTTAACTGTTTTCTTGCTTTCCTTTTTTGCGTGCTTCTTGTCGATCTTCTTCGCTACGTCGATAACGGTGCGGCCTTTGTATTTGCCGCAGTTCGTGCACACAACGTGTTTAGCCTTTGCATTACCGCAATCCGCGCATAGAGTTATGCTTGGAGCTGTAAGAGCGTGATGACTTCGTCTGCTTCCCGTTTGAGAACGGGTATGTCGCATGTGGTTTACCATAGCGCCACTATAACCCAAAGGGTGAAAAGGTGCAAGGGAGGGGTTAAATCTCTGCTCTAAATCATTGATAAAGAATCTTATTTCTCAACTAGAATATAATCATTAATATTCCAATCTTTCCCCACAACCATTTCAAAAGGATCAGAATCCAATACAAGTTTTACCTTTTGCAAATAAGGATCAAATTTTAATTTTTTAATATCCTCGCCAGCGCCTATGTGATCCAAAAGCATAGCTTTACCACTATTATCATAAGATATTCTAAATTCATTAAGAACTTTGGGGTTATTGGGATCTATTGTAAACACTCCAAAAGTTGAATTTTTAGGAATATTTGAATTAGCTTCAATATCATTGGGTATATGCATTCTCCAATGTTCAGGAATATAGACCAGCTCCCCATCCTGCCCTTTTGTAATAAGTCCTATAACTTCTGGATCCGCTAATCTGTTTTTATCAATTTGCTCCCCAACTGTTTTACCTTCAATTAATGGGAGTAAACTAAGGTTATCGATATTCACTTCGAATTTTTTTCCATAAGTTTCAGGTACATTTTCCATATATTAATATAATATCACAATGGTGCCCGAGGTGGGAGTCGAACCCACATGAGTTTTGCTCACAACATTTTAAGTGTTGCGCGTATACCGGTTCCGCCACTCGGGCATTTATTTTTATTAAGTCCTCTATGTGTAGATTGCAAACTATGGCAATTTGGGCATAAAATCCTTAAATTTTCTAATCTATTATCATTCCTGTCACCATTTATATGATCCAGCTCAACTGGAATCCTACCATCAATTGCTCTTTCAGACCAGCCGCAAATCTCACACTTTTCTTCTTTTAACTTCTCCATAAAAAGTCTCTTTTTTAGTTTATAGCTTTGAAATGTGCTTGCATTAATTAAAATATCTTCAAGCGATACTACGAGTTTTTTATTAAACTTCATTCCTTTATTCCAACCCACTCCCGTAAAATGATTTGTGTTTAGATCGTTTTCTTTAATATATTTCTTAACTTGTTCATAATTCCCTCCAGCTTCAACTAACCCAATCTTTTTCAAGACCTGTCGAACACTCGTAGATCTCTCCACGGCATTTTTTAATTCTTCAATTGTCCATTTCCTTTTCCGCATTTTTACTTAGTTTAACAGACAACTTAAAATTATCCATAAATAAAGTTATATGCTACCCTAACATCATGCTGGAGTGGCGTAATTGGTAGCCGCGTGCGACTCAAAATCGCAAGGAGGTAACTCCGTGGAGGTTCGAGTCCTCTCTCCAGCACTAGAACGAAGTGAAGGTGCGGAGGTGCGAGTCTTCGAGCGGGACTCGAAAACCTTTTTAGATGTTTTGAGTTTTACGAAAAAGATCAAAAAGGTGTACTGAAGCAGTAGGCTTCGAGTCCTCTCTCCAGCACAAAAAATAATGCACCGAGCCAAAAAGATGACCCGGTGCATTTAATAGTACTATCAGCGGTAATACTTGATGTTATAAGTCTCGAGCTTAATTTTACCATCTGTCCCTTTATCAGGAAATCCACTGTATGTGGTAACACCACAGTTGATCGGTTTTTCGTTTTGATCGAGCTCAATAAACTCATCCGAACTCAGACGTTCAAGGTTAGCACGTGTTGCGAGAATGTTTAGGTGATGAGTCACCACCAACACTCTCTTTTCTGCAAAATCTCGTGTCAGCGTGTTAAGCCATGAACGATTACGATCGCGAACGTCGGGGACATTTTCCCCTTGCGGATAACGATACCAATACGAGCCTTCGATTTTACGAAGTTGCTGTTGATCAGGATTGAGGACTTCAAACACTTTCCAGTCATTGTAAATGAGGGCGAGCCCATGCTCTTGCTCTCGCACGCGATCTTCCTCAACGACTTTCACTTTAGCCAACCCTGGCCATCCCCGAGTGATATGTACGAGTGTCATTTTCGCTCGCTTATAAGGTGAAACGAAAATAACATGAGGAAGATTGTCGTTTGCAAATGCAACACCGGTTTCAAACGCTTGCCTTCCTTCTTTATCCGCTAGTTCGGTATCTGCGTCGCCTGTTTTTAGAGCAAACGTTTTCTGAACTTGTCGAGCCAAATCCTGAGTTTCAAGTGATGTGTGGGATTTTTTCCTGGCGGCAAGAAACCGAAGGTAAAGTGGGTGGTCTTTTTTCTTGTCTTTAAGAATGTTATAAGCTGATGTGTCGTGACGAATTAATGTTATCTTACTGGGCCATTTCATAGAACTACTCCTTCGGATGGTTGATTGTTGATTTGTGGTTTGATTTCAAAATACTACATGTGTGAACGTGTGTCAAAAAAATCCTCGAGTCGCCATTCTGGCGAAACGAGGATGTTACTTACACGCTTGATGTGATTATTTAAACTCAGCGACTACTTGATTTAACCTTTTGTACAAAGTAGGAGTAATGTAAAGAAAATTATTCCCAAACCTTGCTTCTACACAAGAAACCAAAGAGACATCGAACCTAAATGTTAGACAGTAAGTTATTATCTGCCCCCTTGATGTACGGCTCAAAAACCATTTGGAGTAGTCTTGAATATTTTCTGCAAGTGCGAAACCAACACTCGATCCCATTTGGTCTCCAGCCATACTTATTAGTTGAGATGCTGCTACATTAGGAAAAGTAGTTTGATCCCAACCATGACCGTAACCAGATTGGATAATTTCACTTTCCGCATCGAACGGCGCCATCAAGGTTAGATCGCTTGCTACTCCAACTTCACCATCAGTTTGTCGTAAACCGACTATTGCGCCGGTTTCACCATCTATCTCCACAAGGAAAAGAACTCCGATATTTATTTGCATAGTTACAATAAGTTGAATATTGATGTTAGGAACGTTTGTTGTTTACATTATACGCTTTTGTGGTATTGTCAAACGTCATGAACAAGCCTCCACTTTTGATAATTCTCGGTCCAACCGCATCGGGCAAAAGCGATGTTGCTGTGGCTTTAGCGCGACAATTGAATGGTGAAATTATTTCTGCCGATTCACGACAAGTGTACAAGGGTTTAAATATTGGCTCGGGTAAAATTATGAAATATGAAATGAAGGGTGTTCCCCACCACCTACTTGATGTTGCCTCGCCTACCAAACGCTTTACCGTTCAGGATTTTCAAGGCCGGGCCTTGCCGCTGATTAAAAATATTCACCAACGTGGAAAGCTTCCCATTCTCTGCGGCGGTACGGGATTTTATATTCAATCAATCGTGGACGGTATCGTTCTTCCTGACGTCCAAACTAATTTAAAACTTCGCACTAGACTTGCAAAATTCCCTACACCGACTCTTTTTGCTTTGCTTAAAAAGCTTGATCCAAAGCGTGCAAAAGTAATTGACCACCACAATCGCGTGCGACTTATTCGTGCGATTGAAATCGCTCAAGAAATCGGTACGACTCCAAAACTTAAACTGAAAAATAACTACAACACGTTGCAAATCGGCATTCATTATTCGGATGAACTTCTCCGCAAACGAATTACTACACGCCTTTTGAAGCGCCTGAAAAACGGCATGATCGAAGAGTGTATTTCACTTCACAGAAAAGGACTTTCATATAAACGAATGGAAGAGCTTGGGCTTGAGTATCGCTACATCGCTTTATTTCTTCAAAAGAAAATCACCAAAGATAAACTTACTGAAGAATTGAAGACCAAAATCTGGCAGTATGCAAAAAAGCAAATGACGTGGTTTAAACGAGATAAAAAAGTGTGGTGGATTGAGGTGAGGTGATATTTTGCGGGAGATGGTATCGATCCTTACAGGATCAGTACCCCGATTGGATATTTTAATGCGCTTCGCTTTTAAGGAATCTCGGCTACGCCGCGTGACTTTCAGGTTTTCTCGGATTAAGAAATCCTCGTAAACATTGAAAGTCTTTCGATTCCTCCACGCAAGCTACGCTTGCTATCTCCCTCGCTCACTACGTTCGCTGCGGGAGATGGAGGAATCGAACCCCCGACAAGGCGTTTGGAGTGCCTCGTTATGCCACTTAACTAATCTCCCAGTAGAACAACCATAACAAAAAAGCTCCACTTTTCAAAGGGTTTGAAGAATGGGGCTTTTTTGTTTCTCGACTTTTATTTCTTCGCTTCTTTGAACACAACGCGTTTACGGAGCTTTTTACTGTACTTCTTAAGCTCGATTTTTCGTTCGACTTTCTTCTTGTTCTTACGGGTGTGGTACACTTCTCCCGTTTCCTTATTCTTAATAATGATCAGTTTATCTTGTGACATAGGTAGCTACTATAACCGACCTGCTTATAAAAATCAACTTTTTTGTGTGCGTCGGGAGGGACTCGAACCCCCGTAGCCCGAAGGCGTTAGATTTACAGTCTAATGTAATTGCCGCTATACGACCGACGCATTTTTACTACTGATAGTGAATCAGTAGTAAAAATGTAGCACAAAAGCTCAAGGTGGACAATTAAGTAGCTACACCACAACCTCTTTTGAAGTCTCGCGCATAATGCTTCCCTTTCGTCCTTTCTTAACTTCGAAGTTGAAGTCTTTGACGTCTTTAATGATTTCCTTAACAGTCACGCACACACTTCCCCCTTTCATAAGACCATTTTTAACGATGAGCGACGCAAGCGGAGTAAGGATTTTGTTTTGGATGAGACGCTTCAGTGGTCGCGCGCCGTATTGGGGGTTGTAACCTTCTTTTGCAAGAAGTGCCAATGCATCAGCTGAAACTTCGAGAGTAATTTCTTTCTGCAGCAATCGTTTCTTTACTTTATCTACTTCAATAGTCACGATCTTTTCAATACTTTCTTGAGAAAGAACATCAAAGACGAGTATTTCGTCAAGGCGGTTTATGAATTCGGGGCGGAAATTATCTTTAAGTGCATCCATCACTTTTGTTTTCATTTCTTCATAGCGCTCTTTTTCTCCATCATTTAAAGTGAAGCCAATCTTCTCCATACGGTCGATGTACTGTGCTCCGATGTTTGATGTCAAAATAATGATGGTGTTTTTGAAGTTCACCACTTTTCCTTTAGCATCGGTAAGACGACCGTTGTCGAGTACTTGAAGCAAAATATTGAATACTTCAGGATGTGCCTTTTCAATTTCATCGAAGAGAATGACACTATACGGACGATGACGCACCATTTCAGTAAGATTACCTCCTTCATCATGACCAACATAACCTGGAGGCGCGCCGATGATTTTGGAAACTGCATGCTTTTCCATGTATTCAGACATATCTACACGAATAAGTGCTTTCTCGTCATCGAACATAAACTCAGCGAGCGCTTTCGTGAGTTCGGTTTTTCCTACACCAGTTGGACCAAGGAAAATAAACGAACCGATGGGACGATTGGGGTCAGCGATACCTGCGCGGGATCGTTTGACGGTATCAGACACTTTTTTAATAGCTTCAACTTGTCCAGCAATTTTGGAGGTCAAGGATTCTTCCATGCGATTTAATTTCTCTCTTTCTTCTTCGAGCATCCGGGAAACAGGAATTCCCGTCCATCGAGAAACTACGTCCGCGATCTCAGTTTCGGTAATTTCTTCTTTTAAAATGCGTCGCGTACTTTGAAGCTTTTTCAAACGCTTGGTTTTAATATCTAACAGTTTTTCTTGATCCGGAATTTTCACATAGCGAATATCAGCAGCTTTTGAAAGATCAGCATGAGCTTCTGCGCTTTCCGCTTCAAGTCGAAGTGCTTCGAGATTACGTTTGATTGATTTAATATCTGAAAATGTTTCTTTTTCATTCTTCCATCGTGATTCGATTTCGGCTGTCTTCTCTTTTAGATCAGCAATTTCCTTTTCGATATGCTTGATGCGATTCTTGGCATTTTTATTAGTATCTGACTCGTTCTTTAATGCTTCGCGTTCAATTTCAAACCGCATGATTTTGCGATGTGTCTCTTCAAGAATGGGTGGCTTGTTTTCAAGGGAGATTTTCAAGTATGAAGCAGATTCATCGATAAGGTCGACCGCTTTGTCAGGAAGAAAACGATCAGTGATGTAGCGACTTGAAAGTTCAACAGCAGAAATAAGTGCATCATCGGTGATGCGTACGCCGTGGAATAATTCATATTTCTCCTTTAACCCGCGAAGGATTGAAATGGCATCGTCGGT
>JAYTST010000061.1:0-3042 GCA_043745565.1 bacterium | reverse complement strand
TTCGCGGTGGAGGGGTGGGGGGAGGAGACGCGAGGAAAATGCAAGGAAATTTTTTGGTTTTTGCACACGCGAGTCCGCGAGCGTGTCCGAGGCGCATTGGTTCGCTTCCCCATGCAATCGGGGCGTACGAGGCAGTTTCAAGCCACCACGCGCTCCGCGCGTGCGAAGTCAGTCGTCAGTCGGATTGTTTTGGAAAAAAGTTCGGATTTTGTTCAGGAGACACAGCTGATTTTTAAGCGTAAAAATCACGTCGTAAATCAGCAGATTTCGACGGAGGTTTTAAACAAATCAAAACTAGAAAAACTTATGGTTGAAATAATATTTGAAGCACACGGTACAACATTCGATAACGAAGCTCATCTTTCTTCAGGCTGGAATGATGTCGTGCTCTCACCACTTGGCGAGCAACAATCTAAAGAGATGGGTATTCGCTATAAGGATGCTCACTTTGATGCGGTTTTTTGCTCGGATCTTCAACGGGCCTATAAAAGTGCGGAGATAGCTTTTGGAAATAAGTGGCCAATAATTAACGACTCAAGACTTCGGGAATGTGACTATGGAGATTTAACCCAGCACCCAAGTTCAGAAGTTGATATAGAAAAGCCAAAAAGAATTGATACTCCTTTTCCTAACGGTGAAAGCTACAAGCAAACCACTGAACGAATGAATTTTTTTCTTAAGGATTTACATAAGAATTATGACGGGAAAAGAGTAATGATTATTGGACATCGAGCAACTCAATACGGTCTCGATAATTTAATAAATGGAGTTTCTCTGGAGCAATTAACATCTTCTCACTTTAAATGGCAGCCGGGGTGGAAATATAAGTTTGATAAATTTTATTGAAGTACTTGAATAAGCAATCCTAATGTATTTTCTACTCTACGCACTTATCATAGTTTTCGGTACAGCCTCGTATGTCGTGGGTGTAAAGCAAATGCTTCACAATAAATACACACCAAGTACTTTCAGTCGGATTGTATGGTTGCTCCTATCTATAAATAGTTTTTTTGGAGTTTTGCTCAGTGGTAGTACATCGTCATTGGTGTTGAGTGTTATTTTATTGTTGGGTAATTTGGCGATTTGTATAGTTAGTTTTTGGAAAGGTACGAAACAGGTAGGATTGCTTGAATATATATGTACAGGGCTTTTGATTATAAGCGGATTTGTGTGGATATTTTTTCATGCACCTTTAGTAAATTTAATAATCAGCCTCATCGCTCATTTTATAGGAGGATTACCAACGTATAAAAAGGTTTGGATTAACCCACAAAGTGAGAGTCTCGGATTTTGGTCACTATTCTTTTTAGCAAGCCTATTAAGTATTGTTTCTGCTCAAACCACAGAGATTGATAAGTTATTATTTCCAATTTACTTTACTCTTTTTGATGGAAGTATGTTTGTATTATCAATGAGAAAAACGAGAGCGTTAGCGATACAAAATAAATTAGTATAATCACCACATGAACTCCCACCGAAAATGAGAGGTTTTCCATTTCTTGAAGCAGGTGCGCAAAAGAATGTGTGGTCGCTTCCGGGAGCACCAGGACGCACTCATCACACTGAGAACTCAATCTCCACATCAGGCACCACTTTATAATTCTCGTTTCTCACAAGCATCGGCTCTCCGTCTTTTTCTACCACATAGAAGGCCAGGCCTTGCGTGCGTCTGATGACTTCGTAATCCGCGTGAGCGGGCATGCTTGCGGTGTCTTGTGGCGTGAGATTGACAGGACTATCGTCAGATGTAACGAGCCATGTCTTACCGATGTTAACGAGTGCATGACCAGAAAATGCAGGAATAGTGATTTCCTCTCCGGCTTTTACACGTAGTGCTTTAAAACTTTCAATTTCGTCGTCGATCCAATTCCCTTCAGTATCTTTTTTGCGAATTTGCAAAAGCAAAATTCCCTCACCTTCGATAATGCGATACGTTTCGCTGAAATCAAGAATGTGATAATGCCCGTACGTTTTAATATATTCTCCTCCGATAGTCCCCGGCTCCCAGACAGTGATATTTCTTTTCTCATTTCCTCCGCGAATCATGTAGTAGTGCACATCAGGCCCGCTGGCGTTTGCATCCATCAATACTTCTTTCATTTTTTCGTGCGTTCTCTGCGCAAAGGGTTGAGTGTGAGATTTCATAAGTGATATAATAACATCCATGAAAGACAAAGCCTATATTGTAGCGGCAGACATGGGATATGGTCACATGCGCGCAGCATTTCCTTTCCTCGACGTCTCGACCACACCTTCACACTGGAATATCGATACACCATTTATCATTTCTGCAAATAACTACCCAGGTATTCCACAAAAAGATATGCGCATATGGGCGCGGGGACGCGGACTGTATGAATGGATTTCACGTATGCGTGAATTACCTTTTATTGGTGAGGGGTTATTCGGCATTATGAATTATTTTGAACGCATCGAAGCCTTCTACCCAAAACGCGACCTTTCAAAAGCAAGTTTTCAAGTTAATTATATTTATTACCTCATTCACCATCATCGATTAAATAAACATCTCATTACCGAACTAAACAAGGAACCGTTACCTTTAATCACCACTTTTTTCACCGTGGCGTTTTCGGCGGAAGAACATGGCTATCAGGGCCCGATTTATTGCATCTGCACCGACACAGACATCGCCCGCGTGTGGGCTCCGCTTCGACCCCACGAAAGTCGAATTGTGTATTTCGCCCCAAGTCAGCGGGTAAGTGAGCGACTGAAATGTTACGGTGTCTCTCCCGACAATATTATTCTCACTGGTTTTCCACTTCCTGAACATCAAGATCAGTTTAAGTCGGCTACGCATCGACGAATCATTCGGCTTGATCCGCAACACGAATTTCGTAATAAGTTTTCATCACTCATCGAGGAATCGCTCGGTACTTCTCTTCACGGAAATGTTACTGCCCCAGTTTCAATTGCCTTTGCAATTGGAGGTGCTAACGCACAATATCAAATCGGCATTGATGTAATTAGATCTCTTGCTCCGGATATCCGCGCGGGCAAATTTCAACTTAACCTTATCGCAGG
>JAYTST010000060.1:0-3133 GCA_043745565.1 bacterium | reverse complement strand
CTTTGTGGGATCGATTTGATTTTGAATTCGATTTGATGGTTCTTAATCCCGGTCGCGAGTTCGAGCGCTTTATCGACGCTGGGGCATCGCGCATCATTATTCACTACGGTGGAAATGTAGAAAAACTTCCGGAGATGTTTAAAACAACTCGCGATCGTGGAGTCGAAGTTGGCCTCGCGCTTCATATGGATCACGACATTTCTATACTTGATCAATACATTGGACTTCTCGATGTTGTTCAACTAATGGGAATTAAACAAATTGGTTTTCAAGGTCAACCATTTGAAGAAAGTGTGCTCGAAAAAATTAAATTAATCAAACAAAAATATCCTGATCTAATAGTAAGCATTGACGGTGGTGTAAATGCTGATACCGCAGAGCGTATTGTGGAAGCTGGCGCCGATCGACTTGTTGTTGGTTCTGGTATTTTCAAGGCCGACAATTTGAGCGAGGCTGTAAGATATTTTGAGGGATTATAGTTATCATCTTGGCATGTCAAAGATGCCCTTTGACATGATAGGTATGATAGAATAATCGTATGATAACTGAAACTGAAATTCAATCATTGGTGGTGAAGGCGAATGATATTCGTCAGTCGATTATTCGGATGTTACTTGAAGCAAAGTCGGGCCACACGGCAGGGCCCCTTGGTATGGCGGATATTTTTACCGCTTTTTATTTTCACCTCCTCAAACACAATCCGAAAAAACCAGATTGGTCTGAACGTGATTTAGTTATTCTTTCAAACGGCCACATCTGCCCAGTGCTTTATGCGACCATGGCGCACGCAGGCTATTTTCCTGTTGAAGAATTACAAACTCTTCGTAAGTTCGGTTCACGACTTCAAGGTCACCCTCACCGCGAATTTTTACCTTACCTCGAAACCAGTTCCGGCCCGCTTGGTTCGGGACTTTCACAGGCTGTGGGAATGGCGCTTTCACTTCGACTTGATAAAATTACCGATCGATATGTCTATTGTTTTTTAGGCGACGGGGAATTGAACGAAGGTCAAAACTGGGAAGCGATGATGCTTGCGGGAAAAGAAAAACTTGGCAACCTTATCGCCATCGTTGATCGCAACAACATTCAGATTGATGGCTTCACCGAAAATATTATGCCGCTTGAGCCGCTCTACCAAAAATGGTCGGCATTCAATTGGCACGTCTTTGAAATTAACGGCCACAACTTTGAGGAAATTATCTCTACTGTCGAAGAAGCAAAATCAATCCAGAATCGTCCGATTGTTATTATTGCCAATACTATTCCTGGAAAAGGGGTGAAAGAATTTGAAAAAAAACCTGAATGGCACGGCAAACCACCTTCACAAGCTGAGGCTGAAATGGCACTTAATGAATTACGAACGCTTGGAGGTTTAGTTCAAAGCGAGCATCAATAATATTTAAATAATACTGAACATGACCGAATCCCATATCGCCTTGTATCGAAAATATCGTCCTCGCACTTTTTCCGAAGTGGTCGGACAAGAACAGATAGTGAAAGCGCTTGAAGGCTCGATCGCTGCCGACAAAATCGCGCATGCGTATCTTTTATCAGGATCACGTGGAACGGGGAAGACTAGTATCGCTCGTATTTTTGCCAAAGCACTTGAAACGAACGAAGATGATATTTATGAAATCGATGCTGCATCTCATACAAGCGTTGAACACATCAAAGAATTAAACGAAGCCGTTTTTACGTTGCCTTTTCGATCTCGATTTAAAATTTACATTCTTGATGAAGTGCATATGCTTTCCAAGTCGGCATGGAATGCATTTCTCAAAACACTCGAAGAGCCACCAGCTCACGTGATTTTTATTCTAGCAACAACTGAAATCGAAAAAGTTCCCGAAACTATTTTGTCGCGATGTCAGACATTCATTTTTCAAAAACCTTCACGTGTTATGTTGGAACAAGTAATAGAAAACGCTGCCAAAAAAGAAAAAATCAAAATCGAAAAAGGTGTCGCCTCACTTATTGCTTTGTTTGGCGAGGGCTCGTTCCGCGATAGTTATGGAACGCTTGAGAAAATTATTTCATCTTCAAAAGATGCAATGATTACACTTGAAGAAGCAGAAATTATTCTTGGTGCGCCTCGAGAAGAAATAATTTCATCGCTTGTAACTGCAATTTGCGAGAAAGATGCCACCAAAGGACTTTCTCAAATTAAAATTCTTGAGGATAAGGGAATTGATATGGAAAAAGCTGTTGAATTACTTCTTGGACGATTAAGAGAACTGTTGCTTAGTAGCACAGAAAATCCTGGGATAAATTCACGAACCCTTCTTCGTCTTCTTGAAGCGCATCAGCAAATCCGCCAAAGCCCTATCAAGACCTTGCCTTTAGAACTTGCTATTATTGAGCTTGCGGGGGTTTAGAAGCTCATATCCAGATGTGGATTAATAGGTAGTATTTTGCATGCTTCAGGTATATTATTAGGGCATGAAGAAATTACATATTTTTTTTGGAGGTTTCTTGTTGATGTGCGCAATACTCGTGGTCGTGTTTCCATACATATCTATAGCATCGGCACCAGCTTTAGTTTCTGCTACGGTGAACGGAGGCACAGTAACACTCAATTACAACCAAACACTTAATAATCCACAGACTGTTCTTTCAGAAGGCGCCGAATCCGGACTTCCTTCAGGAGCAACGTACGACGGACATGACACTACCTATCTCCTCAACAGCACGTTCACTTCTTCAGGCTCCAAGGCATTTCATTTCACCAATCATTATACCAACGATTATAACACCACTTCGATTGCGTTCCCTGCATCGTTTACAGTCCAATCCAACTCTCGCTTACAATTCATGAGCAGTCTTCGATCCGCCGGTTCCGGTCAAACCGCCCGTGCTCAAATCTACACCACGGATGACAGTAGTTGGCATGACGTGTACACCCAAGTAGGTACGGGAGAGAATGTTGGTACCTTGTACAGTCAAGTAGCTATCAATCTCGGCACCGTATCTTCTGGTGCATATCTTGGCAAACCAGTTTCCAAGGTAAGGTTTATTTACGAACCTAATAGTGCCGGAACCATTTATATATTCACTACCGATTCGTTCGGTTGGTTTGTGGATGATGTGTCTGTTATCAATCTGCAATCTCTCACCAACAATACCTCAGGCGTAA
>JAYTST010000059.1:0-3183 GCA_043745565.1 bacterium | reverse complement strand
AAGTTTGTGAGTGTGCATTACAGTAGACTTTATCATTGAAATACAAAAGCTTTGCTATACTTAAAATAATGAATCTCGACGCATTTAAAGAAAATCACAAAACAAGCTATCTCGCTTCTGAATATGAACGTCTCTCGAAAGAAAGAGACGAGTCTTTGTTACTAATAGAAAGCGATCCCACAATGAAGGATCTCGCGGGTGAAGAAATTAACCGCCTCGATAGGGAAATGAAAGTGCTTTTCGACCAGATGCAAGACATTCTTACTAAAGAAGACGAAGCAGATAAAGAGTTTCCTCGACATATTGTTGTGGAAGTTCGTGCAGGAGCGGGAGGCGATGAAGCAGCCCTTTTTGCAGAAGAATTAGCATTGATGTATCGAAAATACGCTGCATTTCAGGCGTGGCGTGTGACGGTAGTGAGCGAGTCTCCAAGTTCAGTTGGTGGCTACAAAGAAGCAACTTTTGAATTTGAAGGTGAGGGCGTTTATGAAAAGATGCGTTTTGAAACAGGTGTACATCGAGTGCAGCGGGTTCCTGAAACGGAGAAAATGGGCCGCGTACATACATCGACTGCATCAGTTGCTATTCTTCCTCTTCGAAAAAAAACTGCCATTGTTATTAATCCTGCAGACATCGAAATGGAATTCTCACGTTCGGGTGGAGCAGGGGGTCAAAACGTAAATAAAGTGGAAACAGCGGTGCGACTCATCCACAAACCAACAGGTATTGATGTGAAATCAACCTCAGAACGAAGCCAGCTTAAAAATCGCGAAAAAGCGATGAGTATTTTGATTGCCAAACTTGAAGCTGTGAAAGAAGAAGAGGAAGCTAAAAAATTATCCGCAAACCGAAAAGACCAAATCGGAACCGCCGATCGTTCAGAAAAAATTCGAACCTACAACATTCTTCAGGATCGTATCACTGATCACCGCATTAAAGAATCCTGGCACAATATCGATAAAATTTTCCAAGGTTATTTGGATCCTATTTTTGATGCCTTACTTGCTTACAAAGGGGAATAGGTACAAAGTATTGCATTTTCTTATCACTCTGCTAGAATGTCCAAACATGACTAAAAACACTGATACTGCTAATAAAAATGAGGCAAACCCACGCATTGAGGCGCTTTTTAATGCAGGTGCCCACTTTGGTTTCGTAAAATCTCGCCGACATCCGACAGTCAGTCCTTATATTTTCGGCGCTAAAAATCGTGTTGAAATTTTCGATCTCGAAAAAACAGAAGTATTACTTGAAGAAGCGCTAGCTTTTATTAAGAAGCTTGGAGCTGAAAAGAAGAACATTCTTTTTGTGGGAGGCAAAAGTGAAGCAAGTAAAGCTATCGCCAAAGCTGGTGGTGCTCTTAACATGCCTTTTGTTTCTGGCCGATGGGTGGGCGGAACATTGAGTAACTTCGGTGAAATCCGAAAGCGAATCGACAAGTTCCTCGACCTTACTTCAAAGCGAGAAAAAGGCGAGCTAGGAAAATATACCAAAAAAGAACGACTTCTTATTGATCG
Organism: bacterium; assembly: GCA_043745565.1. GTDB lineage: Bacteria > Patescibacteriota > Minisyncoccia > Phycocordibacterales > CALRBL01 > CALRBL01. The sequence goes on along the minus strand of JAYTST010000059.1, from coordinate 1,666 downwards.
GGAAATCGGGCGACTTGATACGCTTTTTTCAGGTCTTGTGCCTTTGACAAAGATGCCAGACGCACTTTTCATTGTCGACTCAAAGAAAGAACACATCGCACTCCTTGAAGCTAAGGCTTTGGGAATCCCAGTCATCGCACTTTGTGGTTCTGACTGCAATATTAATGAAGTTACTTTTCCAATTGTCGGAAATGATGCTTCACTATCAAGCGTTAATTACATTGTTGAGGCTGCCATCGCTGAATACAAAGCAGCACTTTAATTTTAAATAAATATTTATGGCCATCACCATTGAACAGGTTAAAGAACTTCGTGAGCAGACAGGTATTTCTGTTATGCAGTGTCGCAAGGCCCTTGAAGAAGCAAGTGGCGACATGGAAAAGGCAATTATGCTCCTTAAGAAAAAAGGCGCTGATGTTGCATCTAAGAAATCTGACCGTGAACTTGGTGCAGGTGCTGTGGCTTCATACGTTCATTCAACAGGAACTATTGGTGCTATGGTAATGCTTATGTCAGAAACTGACTTTGTATCCAAAAACAAAGAATTTATGGATCTCGCACGCGATATCGCTATGCATGTCTCAGCAACTAATCCTGAGTTTCTCAATCGTGAAGAAGTGGGAGAAAAAGAGCTAGAAGCAGCGAAGGAAATGTTTGCAAAAGAAGTTGAAGGAAAACCCGAAGAACTCAAGGATAAAATTCTTCAAGGGAAAATCGATGCTTACTTTAAAGACCGTATTCTTTTGGAACAACCTTTCATCAAAAACGAAGATCAAACCATCAATGACCTTATCTTAAACGCTACTCAGAAATTTGGTGAGAAAATCGCCATTGCTAAATTCTCACGGTTCGGAGCTTTTCCTCACTAGAGTCAACGAGCATTTATGCTTATTCCTACTATAATTTTCTTTGTTACTCTCTTTCTCATGATTTTAATGATCATGATCCGTTATGTGTATGATGAGATAAAAGAGAAGGGGCGTTTCCCGCGAACAATTGCGCACATAAAGAAGGCCGATCACCACGTTAGACGCCGAGTCCATAAAACAACGTATTACGTAAGTTTTGTTAATAAAAAAACGTTTATCCTGCTTTTACATTTTACCATCGAACTCGTAGAAGTTTACTTTAAAAAATCCTTTGACTATGTGCGAGGAAAACTGCCGAAAAAGTAAGTGTCAAAGGGCATCTTTGACATGATATACTTAGCTCAGAAAGGAGCAAATATATGGATAATGAAATCAGCCTTCGTCCACTTGTTCTTTCTTTGTGTCAACATGTTTTTAAACGAAAACTTGATTTCTTCATTCTCAAAAACGAAAAAAGAGGTGTAGAAAAAACAAATCGTCATGTTTCTGGATATTTTTTCAACAAAACCGAAAAATATTTATTTGACATGTTTGTGATACCTAACGTTCTTCAGGAAGCGACTGAAACGCTGGAGGAAGAAGAGTTGCTCTTAGTGCTAATGGCACGAGTCGAGAATCGACTTTGCGATCGATTTTGCTCACACAAAGATGGAGTATGGACGAACTAACCCCGCACGACAACAATTGCGGGGTTAGTTTTTGAAGGATTACGTTGAAGGTGACAGAAGGAGGTCTCTATGATAGAGTAAATTTTACCAAAGCATTGGTAAATGCCGCCTTAGCTCAGTTGGTAGAGC
>JAYTST010000058.1:0-3195 GCA_043745565.1 bacterium | reverse complement strand
CACTTGCCAGACCACCTCAACTGTTTTACCGAAACTATAACGTACGGCATTATCGATGATATTTTTAATCGAGAGAGTAAGTAAGGCGCGATCCCCTTGAATATGAACCTCTTCTGATTGGTGAATAGTAAGTGTTACTTTATTTATCTGAATGAGTGCCTGAAGAGACTTAACAATATTTTGAATAAGATCTTTGAGGTCGATGTCTTCTTTTTGCAAACGATAATGCTCGTCATCAATTTCTACCGATTTGATCAATTCGTTCACCGTCACAATTGCCTTATTAACTTCCCGGAGTGCACTTGATTCAATTTCTTTATGCTGCGCAGGAGTGAGCTCATTATTTTCCGGTGAAACAACTTCAGTAAGTGCCCACATGATCCCAGAAAGCGGTGAACGAAGTCGGTGAGAAGCAATTGAGATAAAATCACTTTTCACGCGATCAAGTTCAAGCAGTCGTTTGTTTTCGGCTTTAATCTGCTCTTTTTCATATTTCTCGCGTAAACTTTCCTTTACTAATTTATACAAATAATACGAAATGATGCAGTAAATGAAAATGGTAAAAAGATGTAACCCAATAGTGGAGACATCAAGATGCTTATCAAAATAAAGTTGTACCACAAAATAAACAACTAATATTCCTCCAACTCGCGCAGTATCATTAGGATTGAGATCAACCGTAGAAACAAGAAGCGGCACTACCAAAATATACATAATCGGACTATATATGCCTCCTGAAATATAGACGAGAAAACAAAATAACATAACCCATCCATAACGAACGTAGGTAAAATAACCATGCTTACCTGTATATAATTCCATTGCAAAAAATATCAAATGCCATACAAATAGAATCACTACAGCGGTCAACACAGCGTTAACATTTTTAAAAAAGAAAAAGAACGAAGGAAATGAGTAAATGAGCCAGCCAACTACCACTAAACTAACTACGCCCGAACCTTGGAGCATTTTGAAATAATTAGGCAATCTTATTTTTTCTTGTGGATGTAAAAACATGGGAGCCGTTGCCCGGAATCGAACCGGGGACCTTTTCCTTACCATGGAAATGCTCTACCGACTGAGCTACAACGGCATACAATGGTAGGTTATTAAATATTACAATGGTGACCATTGCAAAGCAATGGTCACCATTGTAATTAAACTACTTGAGCTTTCTTCGGTGTGATGCCGTTTGCGATAAGTAAATTGTCGAATTCTTCACGCTCAATTACTTCAACTTCGACAAGTCGCTTAGCGATTGCATCAAGCGCCTTGCGGTGAGTCGCTACAATTTCTTCAGTTTTTTTCATCGCTTCATTCATGATACGCGAAACCTCTTCATCAATAATACGGCTCTTTTCTTCTGAATATTCCTTATCTTCGACTCCGTTTCCAAACAATGGCCGCCCACCCGAACTTTCGAGTGCAACGGGGCCAATCTTTTCCGACATTCCATATTTAGTAACCATGTCGCGTGCAAGTGCCGTTGAAACCTGAAGATCGTTTGAAGAACCAGTTGTAAGATCATCATAAATTGCTTTTTCAACAACATATCCACCAAGCGATACAGCGATATCGTCAAGAAATTCTTTTTTTGATTGGAGCTTTCGATCTTCAAGTGGTAATTTAAGAGTATACCCCGCCGCACGTCCTCGTGAAATAATCGACACTTTGTGAACAGGATCGGCGTAACGAAGAACTGAAGCAACAATCGCATGACCCGCTTCGTGATAAGCGGTTAATTCTTTTTCTTTAATCGACAAGATGTGACTTCGTCGTTCAGGTCCAAGCATCACTTTTTCAATCGAACGAATAAGGTCAAATTGCGCAACAGTAGTTCGATTTTCGCGGGCAGCAAGAATTGCTCCTTCATTCATCAATGACGAAAGATCTGCGCCTGAAAAACCAGGAGTTCGTTCTGCGATAAGTTTGAGATTTACATCTTCAGCGAAAGGTTTTTCTTTTGAGTGAACTTCTAGAATTGCTTCTCGGTCACCTCGGTCAGGAAGATCTATAGTTACGCGGCGGTCAAAACGTCCGGGTCGAAGAAGCGCGGGATCAAGCACATCAGGTCGGTTTGTTGCAGCCATCACTATCACCTTTTCATTTGGTTCGAAACCATCCATCTCAACGAGAATTTGGTTGAGCGTTTGTTCACGTTCATCATTGCTTCCACCCATTCCCGAACCCCTCACGCGACCTACTGCATCAATCTCATCGATAAAAATAATAGCAGGCGCATTTTGCTTTGCCACTTTGAAAAGATCGCGTGCACGGGAAGCGCCGACACCCACAAACATTTCGGCGAACTCTGAACCAGAAATAGAAAAGAAGGCGGTATTACTTTCTCCTGCAACAGCGCGTGCGAGAAGTGTCTTACCTGTGCCTGGTGCACCCATCAATAGAATTCCTTTTGGTATACGTGCACCAATATCAAGAAACTTCTTTGGGTTTTTGAGAAAGTCGACAATTTCAGAAAGTTCTTCTTTGGCTTCTTTGGCTCCGGCGACATCTTTGAAAGTGACGCGCTGTTTTTTATCATCAGGACCTGTCATTCTCGCTTTTGATTGACCGAAACTAAATGCCTGCGCCCCCGCTCCTCGCATTTGTCGTGTAATAATCCATACAAAAATACCAAGGGCGATAAGGGGAATAAGGAATGGTGAAAGATTTATCAAATAGTAAAGAAAACCACTTTCATTTTTTACTTCTATATTTACGGTGGATAATTTTTCTTTTGAGACACCGTAATTAACCAGCGTTTCAGAAAGTGAAGTTTCGTTTTCTTTTTTAGATTTCTTTTCTGACTTATCAATATAAGTAACTTTCAATTCTTCCCCTATCACCACAACACTTAAAACTCTACCTGCAGAAATATCCCGCGCGAGATCTGAAACACTAAGCTGTTCTGGAACAGTCACTTGACTCGCTATTACAGAATAGACGATAAGCAAACCAATAAATATGGCACTTCCATGGAAAAGGGTATTATTTCCCTCTTGAGGTTTTTTCTTTTGTATTTTTTTTGATTTTTTTTCGTTATTAGTCATTGATTGTCATTATACATTACAATGGTCACCATTGTTTTACAATGACTGCCATTGTAATACAATGATCGACATGCAATTGGTAACAAATAAAAAGGCTTATTTTAACTACGAAATCGGCGACAAAATGGTCGCTGGCGTTGAACTT
>JAYTST010000057.1:0-3268 GCA_043745565.1 bacterium | reverse complement strand
ATTCCTAATGCTAACACTTTCTTTTTAAGGGGATTAAGTACGACATTATTATAAATTTTATGATATCGACTAAGTGTCATTACGGAATGATGCCCTCCCTTTTTTTTATTTTTTTGAATGAGGTTCTTCATCGCCGCTCGAATAGCTAGGGGGTTGAATTGTCCGTTTTCGATTGGAGCTAAAACAGGTTTTTCTACAAGTGAGTCTATTCCATTTTCTATACAAAATTTTAAATATTCTTCATGAGCCTTAATTTCTGTAGCTATGTAAACTTTTATTTTCCCCTTTTGCTTAATTAACTTTTGGAATATTGGCTCAAAATCTTCACGTTTGGCCCAAATCCCTTCCAATCCACGGTCAGGTACATAGAATATATTTTCAGGCTTTAAGATTACTGATTGAACTCTTTGATTTACTTCTTGCTGTTGTGAATCGACATCCATTATTGAATATGAGTCAATATCACCTCTCTCAATAGCTTTTACAAAACAAGATATATACTTATGTGATATTAATTGACTAAAACCGATAATCACTAGATGAGATTTATTCATAGCGATAATTTAATTGGCAGTATTTCATTAAAATAAATTTTGTTTATTGTATAGTGTAGCATACTTCATCCCATCGAACATTCTTTTTTGTTACTCATGCAAACCGATCTGTAGTTCGTATAATCGTCGATATTCGCCGTTTGGAATTTTAAGTAGTTCGTTGTGTTTACCTTGTTCGACGATCTCCCCGTTTTTGAATACAAGAATTGTGTCGGCGCGGCGGACGGTGCTGAGTCGGTGAGCAACAATGAAAGTGGTCTTTTGTTGCATTAACACTTCGAGTGATTCGGTAATAATTTTTTCAGATCCTGCATCAAGTGCGGAAGTTGGTTCGTCGAGAATAAGGATTGCAGGATCTTTGAGGATTGCCCGAGCGATAGCCACACGTTGTTTTTGTCCAACGGAAAGTTTTAATCCTTTTTCTCCAACAAGCTGATCCCACTGAAGTGGAAACTTTTCAATGAAGTCGACGCAATGTGCCTTTCGAGCTGCTTCTTTTATTTCGTCATCATTTTTGTCGAAACTTCCGTATGCAATATTGTTTTTTATAGTGTCATTAAAGAGACTGATTTCCTGACTCACTACCGCAACTTCGCGACGTAACATATTAAGATTTATTTCTTTAGTGTCGACACCTTCCACTGTGATTGAGCCTTCTTGTGGAAAATGAAAACCTGAAAGTAAATCGATGAGTGTACTTTTACCCACCCCCGATTCCCCCACAAGCGCGATTGTTTCTCCGGCATTTACGTGGAAATTAATATTTTTAAGAACAGGTTTTTCGGCGTCGTATGAAAAGAAAACATTTTTGAAACTAATTTCACCTTTGATGTCGAGTGCTTGTGCATTTTCAGGAACATAGTTTTCAGTAGTAAGTCGGGCGATTTTTTCAACTTCTTCAATTGAGACAATACCGTTTTGAATATCGCGCCAGGTGTTGAAGATGAAAGAAAGCGGACCGAAAATAAGACCAACGTACTGGATGACGCTCAACATTTGACCGACTGTGAGTTTCGCTTTGAAAATAAAAATAATGCTGAGAATAATGACGGAAGATCGGACAACGAGCCTGATGAAACCAAGCTTGGTGTTGGTCGTTCGCTGAATACTGAACATCTTGTACCAGATTTTGAAACCTTCGTTGTAATAAACATTATCAATTCTTTTGGTTTCGTATTCTTCAGTATTAAAGTCTTTCACTGATCGGATGTTGTTGAATACATCTTGGATCATCCCTCCTGCTTTGCGATACCCTTTTTGAGATTCCTTTTGAAGTTGGAAGGTTGGCTTTATTTCTTTGACTGAAACATATACATACAGAACCACTCCAAAAATAATAATGCTCCCAAAAAGTGGATTAATGAATAAAACAACGAACGACATGATGATCGCAGTAAGCAATTCGGGGATTGATTGAAGTAAGGCATCAGAATAAATATTCCGTATGGCCTGCCCTGCAGTTCGTATTTTTTCATTTATTTCTCCTTGTTTAGCAGACTTGTGGAATGAAAGCGGAAGTTTAAAGACGTGTGCAAAATTTTTCGAAACATATGATCGTCTGACATTTTCTTCAACCCAGCGGCCTTCCAAACTTTTTTTAAGATCAGCAAAAAGTTGAATGATTAATATTATTGTGTAACTTCCAAAAATAACGAAAACAGTTTCTACTTTGTGAGCAATAACAGCGTCTATCAATTTACCCCAGATAAATGGTGTAAATGCGTCGATGGTCGATGAGACAACTATCAAAAAGAAAATAAAATACAGATTCTTTCTGTACCCTTTGGTGTACTTATAAATTGTTTTAAACCCTTGCCTTAAGAGACTAAAACTAAAATCTGTTTGTGGTTCATTATGCATAGTAAATAAGTAGTTACAGTGATGAGGTTTAACCTCATCGTCTAGAGGTTCGACCTCAAAATTCCCCGAGGTCGAACCTAACCCCAATCACCTTCCTCACCTCATTCATCTTTTTCTCGGCTATTTTTTTGGCCCGTTCACTTCCCTTTTTGAGAATGTCGATCACACGAGGCATATCAGCGGCAATCTGGCTACGTTTTTCGCGAAGTGGAGTTATAAAAGCGATCAAATCTGCTATCAGTGCTTCTTTGAGAGCTTTGTACTTCCCTTTGTGTTCTTCGTAAAGCGCATCGAGCGATTCTTTGTCGCGAACGAGGGCGTGAAGTGCATAAACGTTTTTAGGAATTTCCGATCCCGAGTCAGTGACAACGGCCATTACTTGTTTGGTGATTTCTTCATCAGTGGCAAAAAGCGCAATTGTGTTGCCATAACTTTTACTCATTTTTTGTCCGTCGATGCCAGGAACAATGGCGACTTCTTCTATAATTTTATGTGAAGGAAGTTTAAAAATATCGGCTTTGAAAATGTGGTTAAACTTTTGAGCTGTATCGCGTGCATATTCGACGTGTTGTTTCTGATCATTCCCTACTGGAACGGTATCAACATCGTAGAGTAAAATATCCGCAGCCATGAGCATTGGGTAATTAAAAGTACCGACACTGATTTCTTTATCTTTAGCTTCCGCGTCCTTATATGCGTGAGCACGCATCAGGTACGGCATGGTGGTGATGGTGTCGAATATCCACGTAAGCTCAGTGTGTTCGGAGACGGCAGATTGCTGAAAGAGAATCACTTTTAGTGGATCAAGACCAATCGCAAGGTAGTCGAGAAGTAGATCAACGATATTGGAATGC
>JAYTST010000056.1:0-3278 GCA_043745565.1 bacterium | reverse complement strand
TTTTCTTGAAGGCTGACATCAAGCCGTTTGAAACAAGGTGACGCTTGTCTGCTCCCACGTCCTCCATTACATTAAATGAGATAGGGAAATCAGTATCGAATGGTGCGAAATAAATAACATCTTTGATGCGATGCTCGGGAATATATTCAAGAAAAAGATCAGCGGTTTTACCGTGAGGATCGAGAAAAGCCAAACCGTTGCCATTTTGAATATCTTGAATGGTCATGTTTTCAAGCACAGTCGACTTACCCATTCCTGTTTTACCGATCAAATACGTGTGCCGCGATCGATCGTCAGCTTTAATACCAAAAGGCGTACGCTTGTTTCGCGCATCTGTTTCGGCAAAATACGAAATGTTCGGATTATCTCCCATAAATATATATGCTGATAGTATACTCTTTTTCTGTTATAATTTGAATATTAAAAAAATAAATAAAAAAATGGATTCAAGCCTAAGAAACCGCCGAAATGACAGGGTAAAAATAACAGCAATTGCTAGTGTTTTTTTATTACTTGCTGTAGCGAGCTATTTCGGAATGAATAATAGTTCGAAAATCGCTTATCACTCTTCGCTTTCAGCAGAGGTTTCAAGTGTTATCCCTGAAATCGCAAAGAAAGCCTACCCACTACTCGATCGAGCACTTTACGATCAAAAGATGGAAGCGCTTGCAAATTATCCCAAACCCGCAACTTCTACCGCTTCAACAACAATAACCCTCACCCACAAATGGCCTGTGAGGGGGGCTTATCCAAAAGATGGCGCCCTTCTTCCCTTCAACCGCATCGTTGCATATTACGGAAACTTTTATTCAAAAGGAATGGGAATTCTTGGCGAATATGATTCAGACACCGTACTCTCAAAACTTCAAATCGAAGTCGATAAATGGAAAGTCGCTGATCCTACCACGCCTGTTATTCCCGCAATACATTATATTGTTACTACGGCTCAGGGATCTCCTGGAGCTGACGGTAAATATCGTCTCCGAATGCCCGCGTCACAAATCGACAAAGCACTTGAATTAGCCAAGAAAAAAGAAGGAATTGTTTTCCTCGATGTTCAAATTGCATTAAGTACACTTCAAAATGAACTTCCTCCACTTGAAAAATATCTCTCACTTGAAAATGTTCATCTTGGTATCGATCCTGAATTTTCAATGAAAACCGGTGCAAAACCAGGAACCGTAATAGGAACAATGGACGCGACAGATATTAATTACACTATCGACTATCTTGCGGACCTTGTTAAGAAAAATAATCTTCCACCAAAGATATTGGTTATCCATCGCTTTACTCGACCAATGATCACAAATTACAAAAACATTAAAAGTGTGCCTGAGGTACAGGTTGTTATCGACATGGATGGATGGGGTGGAAAATCAAACAAAATAAGTACGTACAAAGCTTTTGTTGCATCTGAACCAATTCAATTCACAGGCTTTAAGCTCTTTTATAAGAACGACACCAAAGCAACGGGGACAAGCGTACTTACTCCAGGAGAATTATTGAAGCTGAATCCAAAACCTATTTACATTCAGTATCAATAGTATGTCAAAGGGCATCTTTGACATTTATTTTCCTTCAATCATTACTACGAACTCTCCGCGGAGTTTATCGGGATTGGTTTTAAAATAGGAAATAATTTCTGCGGGGGTTCCTAAAACGATTTCTTCAAACATCTTAGTGAGTTCGCGGGCAATGACTATTTTTCGTTCGGGAACATGTAAAAAAAGAGAGTCGAAGGTTTTTTCGATGCGGTGAGGTGATTCATAAAAAACGGAAATAAGTTTTGACTCAGCTATAGTTTTAAAAATCGTTTCTCTTCCTTTTTTATGAGGTAGAAATCCGTAAAAAGTAAAAGCTCCCCCGGTGAGTCCACTTGCTGAAACTGCTGCGGTTAATGCGGAAGCACCAGGTATCGGAGAAATAATCACCGCGCGGTTTTCACCATTGTTCATACGCGTGCGAATTTCAGAAACCAAAAGTGAACCAGGGTCTGAAATCGATGGTGTGCCTGCATCTGAAACCAATGCAATATTTTTACCATCGCGGAGCATTTTTTCAATCTGATCAATCTTTGAAAGCTTACTCTTTGCGTGATAGCTTGAAGTCGGCGTTTTGATATCATATTTAGAAAGAAGCACACGAGTGGTGCGTGTATCTTCGCACAATATCAAATCGACTTCCTTGAGCACACGAAGGGCTCGAAGTGTAATGTCTTCGAGATTACCTATCGGTGTGGCGATGATGAAAAGTCTGGGTAATGACTCGGTCATTGGTCGAGTATAGCAAAAAGAAAGCGCCGATGCATTTCACATCGGCGCTTGTGACTTCTTTCCTGCTTACTCAAGCAAAACGCTAAGGACATCCCTTCGAACATAGAAGATAGGCTTTCTTTCCTCGTCTCCAAGATCTGTCGGACTTTCCGCAAATGAATTCAAAACGAAACCAAATCCAGCTTCGATATGAGCAGCGATCATGCAACCAGTAAAACCTGTCATCATAATCGCTTCCTCAATGAATTGCTTCTGATTGGGTAAATAACTCGATCCGAATTTGTAGTAACCCAGACCAAATGGCTGTTCTTGTGGACGACTCTGATTTGTTCTCGCTTCCTCGAAGATTTCTAGAGATACAAATGGCTGATCGTTGACCTTACAGCCTTCAAGTAAAAAATTAACAAATCTGAGCCCGTCCTTGGTAGTTCCGAAAATACCGCTTGAGCCAATTGGCTTCGCGAATTTTTGGGTGAATGGATCATGCACGATTCCAAAGGGGGCGGTAGTTGGCACCAGTTGTCGATCTGATACTCCTTTAGCTTTTGGGGAAAAATAAGTGTTTCTCATCCAAAGCGGATTAAAGAGTAATTCATTGAGAGCAACATCAAGCGGTTTACCTACCAGCCGCTCAATTATCTTCCCTAAAATATAGGACGGGTAATTCCGATACTGAAAAGCTAACCCTGGTTCTTCGTTAATTGTCAGATTACATAAATCATGATGGAAAAAAGCCTGATATGCCAACAAATGGCGCACCTTGAGCGCTTGACGATATTCTCCACCAAGCTCTGGCAGAATCTCAACGACTTTTGCATCGAGAGCGAGTTTGTTCTGAGTAATCAAGATCCATATCCCTGTCGCAACATAGGCTTTAGTTACTGAGGCGACATCGAAATAACTATCTTCGAAATCCACAGGAATTTGTTGCCCGCATTGTGAGTGATTACCAACAGTAAGAGTGACTTGTCTTCCATCCTTTATCCACGCGCAGGCAAAACCTGG
>JAYTST010000055.1:0-3304 GCA_043745565.1 bacterium | reverse complement strand
CCTGATCAAGGTTGTTCAACCTCTGACCCTTGTCCTGTATTGTATATTACTCCAAGTGGAAATTATACTCATGTTTCGACTGCTCCTAATATTCCTACTATTTTTTCCCGTACTATTTCAGTTACATCAAATGATCCAAATAAGTTGACCGTTAACGTAAAGATGCAGTGGAGAAGTAATAATATAAATAAAGTCTTTACCTTATCAGAAGAATTATTCAACATTTATTAATATGAAAAAAGTTTTAAAAAATAATAAAGGCTTCACACTTCTTTTCACTTCACTGATTGTGTCACTTATACTTTCGATCAGCTTATCAATTGCCGCCACTACCCTTAGTCAGTTTTTACTTTCATCTTCAGGGCGAGAATCACAGTTGGCTTTTTATAATGCGGATTCAGGCATCGAATGTGCAAAATATTATGATAGTAACAAAGTAGACTATGAGTTCGCAAACCATCCAAATGGTTACTACCCAACTTCACAAACTGAAGCGAACCTTCCGCTTTCTATCACATGTACCGGAAAAGTTGCTCAGCCTAATAATACACTTCCCAATATAACTGTTTATAATATTAATATGCCAGGACCAACATGCGAGCCCTCCAAACCAAGTTTTGTGCTTAAAATAACGAGGACTTCAATTGGAGCGCGCTTTGCTACTAAAATCGAATCCCGTGGCTACAACACTTGTGATACCACCAACCCACGTCGGCTCGAACGAGGTCTTCAAGCCAATTACTAAGAAGATGAGGGATGAGGTGAGACCTCATCTTATGTGATAAAATAGCTTCATGAAAGGTAGTCTTAAAGACATTATTGCTCGGCTTAAGGTGCTTAAACACGCCATCGAAAAGCATCGCTATGACTATCATGTACTGAATAAGCAGGAAATTTCTGACGAAGCACTCGATTCACTCAAAGATGAATTGGTAAAAATCGAGACTGCCTATCCGTCACTTATTACACCCGATTCTCCTTCACAGCGAGTTGCAGGCGCACCGTTAAAAGAATTTAAAAAGATTGTTCACAAAGTCGCGCAATGGTCTTTTAATGATGCATTTACAGAAGAAGATGTTCAGAATTTCGATAAACGCGTAAAAAAAATTTTAAATGTAAAGAGTGTCGAATATGTCTGCGAATTAAAAATTGACGGATTAAAAATCGTTTTTGAATATGAAAAGGGGTTATTAAAAAGTGCTGCGACACGCGGTGATGGTCGGGTGGGTGAAGATGTGACTTCAAATGTACGAACGATACAATCAGTTCCCCTTAATCTAAAAAAACCTCTCGATATTATCGTTGAAGGAGAAGCCTGGATGGCGAAGTCAGATTTTGAGCAACTCAATGTATTGCAAAAAAAGGAAGGTAGACCGCTTTATGCTAATCCTCGGAATGTCACTGCGGGAACTATTCGGCAACTTGATTCAAGTATCGTTGCCGCACGAAAACTTCAAGCTTTTATTTACGATATCGCGCAATGTGATGAGACTCCAAACACACAACTTGCTGAACTCGCATTTATGAAAGAGCTCGGTTTCAAAGTAAATCCCCATCTACAACTTTGTAAAAATATAAATGAAGTAATTGCCTTTTGGAAAGAATGGCAAAGGAAAGCAAAAAAAGAGGATTATTGGATCGACGGCGTGGTGATAAAAGTAAATTCGCAAAGTTACCAGAATCAGCTTGGTTACACCGGAAAAGCACCGCGCTTTGCTATCGCTTTTAAATTTCCCGCAGAACAAGTCACAACGGTTGTTGAAGATATTGTTCTTCAAGTGGGACGAACAGGTGTACTGACACCAGTTGCACATCTTCGACCTGTTACAGTTGCGGGCTCAGTTGTTTCGCGTGCTACACTTCACAACGAAGATGAGATAAAGCGTCTCGATGTCCGAATCGGCGATACGGTGATTTTACAAAAAGCAGGTGATGTTATTCCCGATATTGTGAAAGTGCTTACAGAACTTCGTCTTGGAAAAGAGAAACCATATATTTTTCCGACATTTGTGAATGAATGCGGAGGCGACGGACGCATCGAAAAAATTCCAGGACAGGTTGCATGGCGCTGTGTCGATCGTAATTCCGCCGCGCAACAAAAAAGAAAACTGTATCATTTCGCCTCAAAGAAAGCATTTAACATTGAGGGGCTCGGACCAAAAGTAATCGATCTTCTTCTTGATCATTCACTTATTTCAACTTACAGTGATATTTTAAGCCTTAAAAAAGGCGATCTCAAGGCCTTGCCTCGTTTTGGTGAGAAGTCGGTCGATAATTTGATCGAGTCACTTGAGAAAGCTAAAAAGATCACGCTTCCTCGGTTTATTATTTCACTTTCAATTCCGCAAGTCGGGGAAGAAACCGCCGAGGATATGGCGGAACATTTCAAAACTCTTGATGCTTTTCGTAAGGCATCATTTGAAGAACTTGAAGCTATCGACGGCGTCGGTCCGATTGTGGCTAAGTCAATAGTTGGTTACTTTAAGGATACGCAAAACATAAAAGAAGTTGAGCGAATGTATTCCTTGGTATTCATTGAAAAAATTACTTTTAAAAAAGTCACCCCATCTGTCATTTTTGGAAAGACATTTGTGCTCACGGGAACACTTTCAGATTTAGATCGCGATGAAGCAAAAGCGTTAATTAAAAAACAAGGAGGAAAAGTGTCATCAGCAGTTTCTTCCAAAACTGATTTTGTCATCGCGGGAGAAAATCCAGGTTCAAAAAAGGACGATGCTGAAAAGCTTGGTGTCCGAGTTCTCAGTGAAGAGGAGTTTAGGAAGTTGGTTCGAGGGCAAGTGCTTATCTAGGAATTTTTATTTTCAATTCATCCTCCCACTTATTATATTTTTATTCGACGCGCGTAATTTTCTGCTGAAAATTCGCTATGCTCATGCATTCCGCAACATCTCATAAAAATATAATAAGTGGGAGGATGAAGGACAGAAAAAGAATTAATACACTAATTCGGGTTTGAGGAACACCGAAATGACCACGGATTTACATTTCCCTCATTTCGCCTTACACTTGAGCCATGGATGTCAGTAAACTAGCCACATTAGCTCGAATCGAGCTCTCTCAAGAAGAAAAGGCGGGATTCGAAAAGGATTTCGAAGGTATTTTGGCGTACATGGATCAAATTAAACAAGCTAATGCAGATGATGTCACTGTAGAACAAACACGTATCAATATTTTCCGCGAAGATTCAAATGCCAACACATCTGGCGCGTGTACTGAAGAATTGTTGAGTTCTGCACCCGACCGAGAAGGTGATTATTTGAAAGTGAAAAAGATTTTATAATTA
>JAYTST010000054.1:0-3361 GCA_043745565.1 bacterium | reverse complement strand
GAACAGAATTTGATCCTCGAAAAGCAGAAGAGCGTGAACACATTTTGCTTGGTTTAAAAATAGCACTGGATCATATCGATCAGATTATTAAAATCATTCGTGCATCTCGAGATGTAGAAGAAGCAGGTAAAAATCTCATAAAAGAATTTAAATTTTCAGATCGGCAGACAACAGCTATTCTTGAAATGCGACTTCAGCGTTTGGCAAACCTTGAACGAAAGAAGGTTGAAGATGAACTGAAAGCTACTCAGGGGCTAATCGCAGAATTGAAAGATATTCTTAAAAATGTAAAACGAGTAGTCACTATTATCAAAGATGAACTAAAAGAAATAAAAGAAAAATACGGCGACGAACGACGAACTAAAATCGTAAAGCACAACGCAAAGAATTTCTCTGTGGAAGATATTATTCCTGATGTGGAAACGGTGCTCGTCCTTACTTCGGGTGGCTACATTAAACGAACAGATCCTGAAGAATATCGTAAACAGCGACGTGGAGGTGTGGGGGTTGTTGATCTAAATACTAAAGAAGAAGATTTCATTACGCATTTTATTACCACTTCAACACACAGCGATCTTTTGTTTTTCACCGACAAAGGAAAGGCATACCAAATTAAAACCTATGATATTCCAGAAGGAAAACGCGCTACTCGTGGAAAGTCGATTATGAACTTTTTATCGATTACCGCAAATGAAAAAGTGACCTCGATTCTTCCAATGCCTAAAGAAATTAAAAAGGGAAGCGAACTTTCGTTGTGTCTTGTTACAACGGGTGGAACTGGAAAGAAAGTATCGGTTTCGAGTTTTACCGATGTGCGACGAAGTGGAATTCTTGCAATTCGGCTTGATGATAGTGATGAACTTGTATCAGCGTCGTTTGTAGAAAAAGGTGACGATATTATGGTGGTCGCATCTGATGGTCAATCGATTCGATTTGCAGAAGACGAAGTCCGAGAAATGGGACGCGGTGCAGGAGGTGTACGCGTGATGAAGCTCGACAAAGGTGTAAAAGTAGTTGGAGCTGATACTGTGAAAAAGGCGGCGAAAGACGGTGAAGTTTTAGTCGTCTCTCGAAACGGCTACGGAAAAAAGACTAAATTGACTGAATACAAAACTCAAGGGCGCGGAGGCTCGGGAATTAAATGTGTAAAGGTAACGGACAAAACAGGTGATCTTATTTCTGCTCGAATCGTTACTTCAGAAGTTGAAGAAGCGGTTGCAATCTCAAAGAAAAGTCAAGTTATTCGATGTGATCTCAAAGAAATTCCATCCCTCGGTCGCGATACTCAAGGTGTTCGCATTATGAAACTCCGCGACGGAGACAGCATCGCTTCGCTCATTTGTCTGTAGTTTTAGTTCTCACATAATTTACCGCTTTACAAAATGTAAAAAGCGGGTTATTATGCATATGAAATTAACGCTCCTTGTAAAAGGCTCAAAAAAGGTATGGTGAATCAATCCACTTAATCCTGCCAGTCTTTTTGCGTGTGCATGAAGACCCTGAAGCAAAGTCACCTCAAACCGAGCCCTAGGCTCACCCAGTATATGAAAAAATTGTTTTCTATTCTAAGCGTACTTTTGTGCGGTTTTGGTTCTGCTCACGCTGGTGCTCCAATCCTTGGACCTATCGCAAAAGTCACTGCGGTGGCGGATGTGAATAACGTGATGCCGCTTGCCGGTCTCGACACATTCCCCAAGGTGCGGAGCGTTCCGTATCCATTCGTGACACCCGTGAGCGACCTGAGGTTCGGGTTCCGTCTCTCATTTACAGATCCGAATACAGGTCTACCAATCAACGTCGAACGGATGGCTGTTGGTACGCTGAGTTTTAAGGTATACCACGGCGCCACGGTAGTTGTAGGGCCGATTAATATGGCTACGAGTAGCTTCAATCCAGCGGGAGACAGTTCCTTTCCAAACATCGAGTGTTACAACACAACGGGTGGAAAAGTCTCCACCGACTACAAGGTAGTTACGACTCCTTTATTGAATGTGAATTCGTTCGTGATCTATGATCACCCTGTCACGTTCAATGGTACAACTCGTCCTGCTCTGAATTCACCTGGCGACAATTACCGGATGGTCAGAACGATGTCGGGCACTGTCATCTGGAACGGGACCACCTTCCCGTTTTCAGTGGACGAAGCAAGCTCCGTCGCTACAGTCGTGGCGCTTCCAAACTTGGAAATTGTCAGTAAAAGTGGCGTGAATGTCACCTTGAGGTCAGCGCAGTTTAGCAACCCCTTCGTGGAAGTATCGCCAGATCTGGTATCTTGGACTCCTGACGCCCTGATCACTTTCACGCAGGAGGGAGGTAAAAACAATTACCACACCATTACCGGCGCCGATCGACAGTTCTGGCGTTTGAAGTTTAGTCAGCCTTAATATCGACGGTAGTAACTGTCGGTCACAGCCTCTTCGTTACCATACGAAGGGGCTGTACTTTTTTACGGAACTACAATTGGGCATAACTACAAGTTATAATCTGAATTGGGGCAACCCTTGACAAATATGTATAAATTGTTATTATGAGATTTCAACTTATAAAAGGATAATTACACTTAATAAATATGTATAAAAAAATTATTTTTAGTGCAGTAGTGATGGGAGCGATGCTTTTTGCTTTTACCGCAAAGGCTGATACTGAAGGAACAACTCAGGTTGTCATTGAAAACTCCTTTGCGCTTTGCCACGATGCTATCGACAACGACGACAACACACTCACAGACGCGGCGGATCCTTCATGTGCAGATTTTCTAACAGCACCCGTTGATCCAACTCCCGCTCCAACACCTATTATTGGTGGAAGAAGTGGAGGTAGCCGAGGTGGAAGTGTTGGTGCATCAACCGACAACCTACCTACTGGTCCTGCAGTTTTGGGAGCATCTACTTCAACTCTTTCGTGTGAACCTTATCTTACAACCTACCTTAAAAAAGGAGAAGTAAATAACAAAGCTGACCAAGTCAAAAAACTTCAGACTTTCCTTAATGAATTCATAGGTAGTAAACTTCCTGTGACTGGCTACTTTGGTTCACTTACTGACACTGCTGTTCGAAACCTTCAGACAAAATACAGTGATGAAATTATCAAACCTTGGGTACAAGCAAACCTTATGTCGAGTATTCACTCAACAGGTTGGGTTTATAAAACAACGCAGTGGTTTATCAACAGTAAGAAGTGTTCACAAGAAGCTATTCCATTCCCTGTACTTAATTAACACTTTGAAATATACTTTAGGAAACTTCAATGAAGAAAATCCTAAAGAATGCATTAATCCCTCATAAAAATAACGATTACCTCCCTTCTCTTTTTAAAGAATGGGGAGTAGTGGTCGTTATTTTTATTTCTATATTACTTGTAT
>JAYTST010000053.1:0-3518 GCA_043745565.1 bacterium | reverse complement strand
CCTGCAGAACTCCTCACAACGATTACTACTGTCTCGCCTCCTCTAAAACGTCGTTCGGCTCGACAGGTAATTCGTACGTTCGTCAGACAGGCTTCGGATTGTTCTGAAGAGTAAGAATATCCATGAAGAAATTAAAATTCACATCTGATATAATTCACCAATGAACTCCAAAATGATTATTGCTGACATGGACGGGACGTTGAGTGAAAGTACATTACCCATTGATGATGAAATGGCTTCCCTTTTAAAAAAATGGCTTGAGTCTCACCGCTTCGCTGTTATTTCCGGTGGAATATTTCAGAGACTTTATACACAAATCGCTGCAGAGCTTCCAAAAGATACTCGATTTGAAAATCTTTTTTTCTTACCTGCAAATGGCAGTACTTTTTATTCTTTCTCAAAAGGCGAATGGAATCAAGCCTACAACGAAGTGCTTTCTCCAAATGAAATTCTTACCATTCATAGCGCATTCGAAGCGGTGCTCAAAGAAATCGGTTTTGATTCGTCACATATTTATGGAGAATTACTTTCAAATCGTGAAGGACAAGTAACGTTCGCAGGTCTCGGACAAAAAGCTCCGCTTGAACTTAAAAAAGAATGGGACGCCCATCAAGAAAAGCGGCACCACATTGTTGACCTTCTCAAACCTCATCTTCCCGACTTCAATGTTTCAATCGGCGGAACTACTTCCATCGATATTACCAAGAAAGGTGTCGACAAAGGGTACGGCATCGAGAAAATTAAGAGTTATTTAAATATTGAAACCGCAGACATTATTTTTTTGGGTGACGCGTTATATCCTGGGGGCAACGA
Organism: bacterium; assembly: GCA_043745565.1. Classification (GTDB taxonomy): domain Bacteria; phylum Patescibacteriota; class Minisyncoccia; order Phycocordibacterales; family CALRBL01; genus CALRBL01. Next base: position 2,705 of record JAYTST010000053.1, on the reverse strand, counting down.
TGAACCCGCTCGACGAACCGGCGTTGAATGTATTAAAGTAGAAAATGTCGCTGATACCAAAAGGATTTTAAAAGAATTAATGGATTCTCGATCAAGTCGGGAATGACAAACCTCAAATCTAAATGACAAGTGCATAAATCATTGATAAGATTGTTACATGAATAAGTTTTCAAAAGAAAAACCGTGGGGTACATCAACCACTTTTATCCAGAACGAACGAGGAACTGTAAAATTATTACTAGTCAAAAAAGGCGAAGAACTTAGTTTGCAATTTCACCATCATCGACAGGAATTTTGGAAAGTGATGATGGGTAATCCTGTTCTCACAATTGGTAATGAGGTTATCGAAGCGCATCCTGATGGTGAATTTAATGTTCCTCAAGAAGTTAACCACCGCATTTCTGCTCCCCACGACGAAGTATTGATTCTTGAAATCTCAACCGGTGAATTTGACGAGCAAGACATTGTAAGAATTGAAGACAAATATGGACGATAATAAAAACTAATCATGAGTAAAGGTTTCGAACGACGCAGAAAAATTCCCTTAATCATTCCAGACCCTTCAGTTCCGTGGCAAGCAAAAGCAGTATTTAATCCTGCAGCACTTTTGCTTGATGGCGTTGTTCATATCTTTTATCGTGCCATGTCGTACGACAATACTTCGGTAATTGGTTATGCAAAAAGTCTCGACGGAATTAGCATCCACGATATGCTTGAACATCCGGTGTACGAACCTCGTGAACCTTTCGAACGAAAATGTATTGCTGATTTTAATTCCGGATGCGAAGATCCGCGTGTTACCGTTATCGGTGATAGAATGTATCTATGCTACACCGCATACGACGGTGAAGATGCTCCAAAAGGCGCTACTGCTTCAATACATCTCGATGATCTTCGTGAAGGTAAATGGTTTTGGAGCAAAGCGGATCTTATCACGAAAGATGGCATCGATGACAAAGACTGTGCTCTGCATCCTGAGATAGTAAATGGTAAATATATGCTTTACCACCGTATCAATCACATAATCGTGGTTGATTTTGGAGAAACTCCGAATTTCAAAGAACGAAATAACTTTATTAATATTCCACTTCTTAAAGCTCGTTCTGATAAATGGGACAGTAAAAAAGTCGGTATCTCTGCACCGCCTATCAAAACAGAAAAAGGTTGGATTCTTTTCTACCACGGCATATCACACGATAATTGCTACCGTGTTGGAGCGGTTCTTCTTGATCTCAATGATCCCACAAAAGTATTAACTCGAACTGACAAACCGCTTTTTGAACCTGTCGAAGAATATGAAAAAAAAGGACAAGTACCGAACGTTGTTTTTCCTTGTGGTGCGATAGTTATAAAAGATACTGTTTTTATTTATTACGGCGGTGCAGACGAAGTGGTGAATGTCGCTTCAATGAAGTTAGCTGATATTTTGGAGATTTTAAAGTCCTAATAGCTTCTGATCAGTACTTACGGATCACACCTTTCACAATCGCCGCGATATTTAAATCATATTCAGGATAGATGGGCTTATACTTTTTGTTGGCAGGTTCAAGATAAACCTTACTTCCCTTTTTACGTAAATATTTCATAGTCCAACCACCATCCACTTCGGCAATAACGATATCACCATCTTTAGGCTCACCCTTTCGTTCGACAATAACCAAGTCACCTTCTTGGATAGCAGCATCAATCATCGAATCACCTTTTACTTCAAGAATATAGGTTTTGTCTTTGTCGCCCACTAAATATTCGTCAAGACTCATCATGTCGAACTGTTGCTCTTCGGCCACAGAGGGAATACCCGCTTCAACAAGACCAAGAAGTGGTAACTCGTTCATGAGCGAAGTTGGTGTCAGCCGGCCCTTGTCGTCCTTAGTCACAATTCCTTCTTCGACAAGTTTGTTGATCAACTTATAAACTGCATTTTTAGATTTGAATCCAACAAGCGCCATAATCTCTTTGTATCCCGGCATACGCCGATTTCGTTTGTAGAAAGAAGTTATTTTGTTTTTATACTGATCATGCATAAACCTATTATAGAACAAAAGAACCAATAAAGCTCAGTGACTCGGCAAACCACGATGAGTTGTATCCTCGAAGCTCGCTTAAACGTCGTGAGAGAAACTTGTGTCGACGTGCTTCGTTTTTGTAATTAAGGCCTTTGATAATCTTTATATCAATGTCTGCGTTTAACTTCATCAATTCAATTTCTATTCTTTTGCTTAAAGTGTGATTGCTCATGGTTTTGTTGGTTTTATTTATTATTTGTTATCTATACAGTATAGGTGAACCCTAGTTCACTCGTCAAGAGTTTCCGGTGTGGAAAACGTACCACGAAACATCTTTTTGATGTCGTCGAGAAATTATGTTAGATTAGATATCTATTGAGGCTTCCGTTCTCAATTATTGCGGGATCGTCTAAAGGTAGGACAACGGATTTTGGATCCGTTTATCTTGGTTCGATTCCAAGTCCCGCAGCCAAGTTTCGGAATTCGCATTTTCGCCAAAAATCGGAGCGTCGCAAAGCGACGCGACTCTGGATTCCGCCAGAATTCGCCAAGGGTTTTTGAAATCCAAAGAGAGCGAGCGGAACGCGAGGCGGGGGTTCCTGATGAGTACATCATTCAAAACTTCGTTTTGCGAGCCAATCAGGAAGCGAATAATTATCAATATTTAACATAAACCTTTTTCTATGAACAAATTCTTTC
>JAYTST010000052.1:0-3579 GCA_043745565.1 bacterium | reverse complement strand
TGAATAGCGAACATAAAGTCAGTTTCCCATGCCTTAGGAAGCTCCACTCTCCCATCATTTTTTCTACGAAATTCAGGATTAATCTCAATCATTAATTTAATATACGTTACAGTGGTGACCATTGTCATGGTACACTTTACCCCCTATGAAATGCATTATTTTAGCGGCAGGGCTCGGAACACGAATGAAGGATCTCACCGTAAATTGTCCAAAGCCTCTTCTCCTTTATAATAACAAGCCTCTTCTTGAACACACATTTGACGCTCTTCCCGATACCGTCTCTGAGGTTGTAATTGTAGTTGGATATCTGGGAGATAAAATCAAAAATCATTTTAATAATTCGTGGAATGGAAAAAGAGTTCGTTTTGTTGAGCAAGTCGAGAAACTCGGTACCGCTCACGCTCTTTTTGAAGCGAGAGCGTATCTAGATGAACCATTTTTAGTGTTGATGGGAGATGATCTGTATTCAAAAACAGATTTAACTGCCCTCACCTCTCAAAAAAACTGGGCGATTTTAGTTGAAGAATCGCTGCAAAGACAAAGTGGTGGAAAGATCATCATTGACCAAATGGGAAATTTAAAAGGCATTACTGAAGATAAAGAAGGCTTGCTCGATTCAAATCTTACTTATACAGGGGCTTGTTTTCTCACTCCTGACATTTTTAATTATCCGATGGTTCAGCTTCCAAATAGCCTTGAGTTCGGTCTTCCACAAACATTCAGCAGTGTTGCAGCCAAACATCCAATAAAAATACACTACTCAACATTCTGGAAACGCATCACCTCTCCTGAAGATCTTACGTAAAAAAATCTCACATTGTGAGATTTTTTTACTATTTATATCAGCACTCGAGCTGAAATTTTAAATAATTAAAATTGTGGATGAAATTCGAGACTAGATTGAGGCTCGCGACCAAGATGTACGAATAGTACTTCGCGGAAGCGAACGGAAGGCTGGACGAAGAAGTTCGCCTCAATTTTAATTATTTTACCAAGCGAAGTGGGCGAAGGCTTTGTTAGCCTCAGCCATCTTGTGAGTATTTTCCCTCTTCTTTACCGCTTCACCTTCATTTTTTGAAGCAAGAATAATTTCATCGGCGAGTTTCATGTGCATAGGCTGACCTTTTTTGGCGCGAGCAGCATCGATAATCCATTTCATTGAGAGAAAGTTCCGGCGCACTTCTCGCACTTCTCGAGGGACCTGGTAGTTTGCCCCTCCCACTCGCCGTGAACGTACTTCCATCATCGGTGCGGTATTTTTCAAAGCAGTATCAAAGACTTCCAAAGGATTTTCTACTTTTTCTTTTTCCTTAATTACTTCAAAAGCATCGTAGACTACCTTTCGAGCAACAGCTTTCTTTCCACGTTCCATGACGTAGTTCACGAACTTTGAGACTTTTTCTGATTGGTAGATAATGTCCGCTTCTGGCGCTGGCTGTTTTTTTATTTTTCTTCGCATAGTAGTTGATTAATTCTTAGTCTATTTCTTAGCTTTGGGCTTTTTAGCACCGTACATACTTCGACCCTTCATTCGTTTATCTACCGCTGTTGCATCGAGCTTTCCTCGAACAATAGTGTATCGGATACCGACGTCTTTCACCTTTCCTCCTCGAAGAAGAACTACTGAGTGCTCCTGAAGGGCGTGACCCATTCCCGGAATATAGGCGGTTACTTCAAGACCGTTTGTAAGTCGAACTCGAGCAATCTTTCGGATAGCTGAGTTAGGCTTTTTAGGAGTCTTTGTAGTTACCTTTGTACATACACCTCGTTTGAATGGAGATGGGTAGAACTTAGGTCGATTCTTAAGAGTGTTAAAACTACGCTGAAGGGCCACCGCTTTTGGCTTTCTAGCGGTCTTCTTTCGGCTTTTTTTGATGAGTTGATTTACTGTAGGCATTTAAAAAATGGCTAACTGACTTAATAATGTTGCTTCACCTGCTTGTTAACTTGATAGAATTGAATGTTTCACTTTCCAAAGCCATAGTGGTTGAGGTCAGTTACTCACTTCTACCTTCTTTTTTCGAGTATTCGCACAAAAGTTATCTTGGCGAACACGTGAAGAAGACTATACTACAAGGCTTGTCGAAAATCAATTCCGTAAAATTAGTTATTTACTGTTCTAAGAAACCGCTTGTTTAAGTAGAAGGTGAAGTACCCCACACCAATAACAAGAAATCCAACGCCAATGAGCGCGATAGGCCAACCAATTGAGCCAACAAAATACTTTGAGGTGAGTTTGATAATATGCGCTACAAGAAAAAGCGCGCCAAGAATAAGCATCCCACGACTTTTCAAGAAGACACTGCCATAGAAGGCGGCAAAAATAAATGCAATGAAAATAATATCGAAATAATCACCTACTGAGATCCCTGCGAGGAGAATAGCAAAAGTTCCGAGAGCGTATAAAATACCTCGCACTGAATTCTTCTGTTTTTTATCAGTATCATCAACAGGAAGCACTGCTTTGTAATATCCATAACCTACCAATATATATGAGAAACCAAGGAGCATTGATGCCCACTTAGTAAGATCACTAGTAAAGTTGTAATCTAAAAAATTTTTGAGACCTGCGAAGTACGCCCAGGTAGCAAAACCAATTGATAAGAGTACGAGAACATTTTTTCGACTGATCCAAAATGCCACTCCATAAATAAACGTTAAAGAAAGAGCAGTTGCTATCTGGACCGATGTGTCCATAACAATATTTGCTTCTTTGAGCATTACGTACACCCCAAGCGGTGCAAGTGCCGCCGAAATAGTAAACATTACTTGTGAAAGAGTGTTCTGCGAAGGCTTAGTGAGAAGCAACGCACTTACATAAGTTACTAATGAAATACCGAGACTTACTAAAATGCGGCCTATAAATCCTATTTCATCCCAGTGTTGTCCAACGAGAATACTTACACCGATCAAGGCGATAATTGTCCCAATACTATAAAATGTAGTAATGAGATTCTTGGAGGCGTGTTCTTTTACTTCAGAAGCAGGAACTCCGCCGTCAGTAATAGCAAAAAGATCAGCTTTAGTAATTTTCCCTTCTCTCACCTGCTCTGTGATGAAAGAAATTATTTGTTGTTTGTCCATTGAGTTGTTCATATGTTTTATTTAACCCAACCCACAAGTTGGAAATATCCTGAATTATAACGATTGTTTGTATCCATACCATTTAATTTTTTCTTACCAGCGCCTTTAGAAATAAAATATCCACTCTGATTACTGTTTGAACCGAACAACTCAAAGATCCCATCATTTCCATATTCGTATTTAACAGTGTAGCCATCAGGCGAAGAAGGCCCTGGGTCCAGGGTTAACTTTTGCGCCTCTTCAAAACTTATCTGATGTGACGATTCTGTCTTGGTGTCGTATGAATAAATAGGTGGGTACTCTCCCTTCGGCGCCGGAGCAACGTAGCCAGGATAATTTGTGGCTGCAGGTTCGAGAAGCGAATCGAGAAGCGACTCGGCAACAAGCTTGTTATTGACAACCTTCAAACTATTTTTATAGACATTATTGTAATAACCATAGTTATCATTTGTGTAAATAAAATTATAAGCAGGATGAAGGTTTGCTGATGGAATA
>JAYTST010000051.1:0-13946 GCA_043745565.1 bacterium | reverse complement strand
ATGATTTCTTTTGAAGAATACAGTTTAGGCATACTGAAACGGCGTTTCAACAATAGTAGGAGAAGTAACCTTTGTTACCGAAGAAACCTTTGAATCTTCAAAATACAAAGAGATTGCTTCTTTAATATTGGAAATAGCCTCTTTTCGTGTTTTACCAAAGCTAGAAACATCCACGTTTAAACATTGAGCAACATAAAATGTACCTTCTTTCCAAATGATGTTTTTTAGATTAATTTTCTTCATGATTATTGGTAGTATAACGTAAAAAGGAGGGGCTGTCACTCATTACAATGGTGACCATTGTAATCTACTCAGGAATGTATTCGAGAGTTGGTGTAGCGTTGTACTCAACTACATTATCGGTAGAAAAATCGACAGATGCGCCAGAGAAAGCGCTGTATATATTTGCTGCCCCTTTTTTAAAAATCTTAAAAGGACTTGTCACATTGTTGCGTCTGGCGATTTCGGGGCTGTCAGGAGTAGTTGTATTTAAATAAGAAAAAGAAGTGACCCAAAAAAGCGCAAGAACAAGCGTGAATGCCGCACTTGAACCTATGGCAATTCGTTTTCGGTGATGAAGAGGTTTTGCTCGAAGCTGGTCGATGAGTTTCATACGCATATTGTACTACCATTATTTTACTTAGCAATCTTGAGAACAATGATTTCACCTTCTTTTGATTCGATATCTTTTCTCTTGACTGTAAGCTTTTCAACCATGTCAGCAGCTTGCTGACTTCCCTCTTTCAAAAAAGTGCTGAGTGACTTCTCGTCGTAGTGCATCGGAATGATAACTTTAGGCTCAAAAGAGACTGCAAGCTGGTACGCTGATGCGGGATCAAGAACACCATCACCACCCACTGGGACAAAAAGCATATCAACTTCGCCGATGGCTTCTTTGGTTTCGGCGGTGAGTGTTTTTGAACTTTGTGCGCCGAGGAAACAGACGCGAATGTTGTCCAGATTGATTGTATATATTGTATTGATTCTTTTTTCTCCACCATATTCTGAAACTCCGGGAACACCCTGGATAAATACTTCTTTAATTTCATATTCACCTGGACCTTGGATGGCAAAAGGCTTTTTATCTCCATACACCATTTCTTCGATACCATTCATATTTTCGTGACGAAGTGATGAAATAGCAATATCGGCACCGAAGCGCGATGCTTTGAACTTCGATTCTTTTGATGGCGGATTAAGGGCAATAGTAAGGTCGCCCATCTGTAATTTGAAGAATTCGAGCCCTTGGTACGTGATTATCATCTTTCCAGTTTAGCATACTGAGTAACAGATTGGAAAGAAAACCTGAAATAATTTTGATTTTGGGCATCTCCGGGACCATTTTCGCTTCTTTCTTTGTAAATGGCTGAAGGGCTCAAAATCAAAATTATTTCAGGTTTTCTTTACAAGTGTCTCCATTTATATATACTGAAGGCCTTATTACAGAGCGCAGTGAGAGAAATGAAAGTGCTTCATTTTCATTTCCGAACCAGCGAAGGTAATATAGTATTATTTATATCAAGTTGATAGTACGTAACCTTACCTTTTGTTCCGATAGTCACGCAGGTAAACCGCACCATCAACACAATATTAAAATGACCACAAAAAAAGACGATAAGGTAGTTGAAGAAAAAGACACAGTTGTAGAAAAAGAAGCTAGTTTGATGGATCGTTTCCTTCTGGCGACAATTGCTCCACCTTCTGAAGGTGACATTGTTGAAGGACCGGTGATTGAAACACGTAAGGATCGTGTTTTTATCAACCTGCATCCTTATGGAACAGGTATTATTTACGGACGTGAATTCATCAATGCCCGCGACATCATCCGAAAAGTAAACATTGGCGACAATATTGCCGCTAAGGTTATATCTTTAGAAAACGAAGAAGGTTACATCGAACTTTCGCTCAAGGAAGCTAAGCAAGCGCTCATGTGGAGTGAAGCTGAAGCAGCAATCCGTGACAAAACCACATTTGAAATTCCAGTAACTGAAGCCAACAAGGGTGGACTTATCCTTACGTGGCAAGGTATTCAGGGTTTCCTTCCTGCATCCCAGCTTAAGAATGAACATTATCCTCGTGTTGCCGATGGTGACAAAGATAAAATTCTTGAAGAGCTTCGAAAGCTTGTGGGCACTAAAATTCCCGTCATGATTATTTCTGCGCTTCCAAAAGAAGGTAAATTAATCTTCTCCGAAAAAGATCCCGAATCAAAAGAAAAAGAAAAGATTGTTAACAAATATACCATTGGTGAAGAACTGAGTGGTATCGTTACGGGCATTGTTGATTTCGGAATCTTCGTAAAAGTCGAAGAAGGCCTTGAAGGATTGGTTCATATTTCCGAAATCGATTGGGCACTTGTGGAAGATCCTCGAGCGCTCTTCAAAGTCGGCGACAAAGTGAAAGTAAAGGTAATCGAAATAAAAGAAAACAAGATTTCTCTTTCTATCAAGGCTCTCAAAGACAATCCTTGGAAAGGCGTCGACAAGAAATACAAAAAAGATGATGTGGTTGAAGGTGTGATTATCAAATTCAATCGACACGGCGCGCTTGCTTCGATTGAAGAAGGTATCGCTGGTTTGGTTCACGTTTCTGAATTTGGAACTGAAGAAAAGCTTCGCTCAACACTTGAACTCGGCAAAAGTTACAGTTTCAAGATTACTCTTTTTGAAGCCAAAGATCAGAAGATGACGTTGAGTTTTGTTGAAAAAAAATAGTATTTACTCTGGAAGGCCCGCCCTGCGAATAATTTTATCTTTTTCAATCGTTTACTCTGAAAAAATAAAATCATTGCTCCGAGCTAGACTTTCCAAAATTAAGTACATCACTCATTCATCACAAAAAATCCCACCCATCATCGGTTGGGATTTTTTTGACATTAGTCGCTAAATCCGTAGTGTTACGTTCAGAGTTTCCTGCCATTCCGGTTGGTCTCCGTTTCCCAGAACGTTTCTGGTTTTACAACACCTCATTAATGTCTCAAATACTTACAGAATGACCTCCTCCCCAGTCGAAGCGAAGCGAGAGGCCGGGGAGGAGGTCATGCGCAAATCAAACATGCCCTTTGACACTTACTGCTGATTAAAGTGCGTCATCGCGACGGAAACGCCGCTTTCAAAAATTATGGGGAGAATTTCGATTACTTTTTTACTTAATTTTTTGAGAGCGAGAAGTTCGTCTTTTTTAAATTCACCAAGAATGCATTTTTCAACATTTACTTCACCCTGAGCTTTTTTGATTATTCCTTTTGAAGTTGTCGGAGAAATTCCTACTCGAATGCGAATAAATTTTTCAGTTTTGATATGTTTGATGATTGACTCAAGACCTTTGTGACCCCCACTTCCGCGATTAAATGACATTCGTATACTTCCAAAAGGCAAATCAAGGTCGTCGTAAATGACAATCACCTTTTCAGCTTTCTTTTCCGAGTCAACAAGCGGTTTTAACGAAAGTCCAGACTTATTCATAAATGTTTCAGGCTCGATGAGTGTAACTTTTTCTGCCTTTTTTTCGGTTTTAATTTCACCTTTTGAAACAAGAGCTTTTAGTGTGTTGTCCCTCTTCCATTCACTGCTATCGATTGATTTTTTAATATATTCGAGCAGAATTCTGCCCGTGTTGTGACGTGTGGAAATATAATCTTCTCCTGGATTTCCGAGACCGACGATGAGATATGTCATGGTTTCAGCATATCATAATGACTTACACTTGCGCCATTCGCATTCTCCATACTACAATGTGCGCACAGTAATTAAATTATTTAAAAAAATGGAAGAACCAATTGAAAACATCGCACAGCCTGCAGTAAAAAAAGTGAACATTACCACTTCCATCGCTCGTGAACTTTTTAATTTTGCGCTTATTGTTATTCTTGTCATTCTACCTATTCGTATTTTTGTAGCACAGCCATTCATCGTCGTTGGAACTTCTATGGAACCCACTTTCGTTAATAACGAATATCTCATTGTTGATGAACTTACCTATCGTCTTTCAGAGCCCCACCGTGGTGACGTTATTGTATTTAAATTCGACAACAATCCGAGCAAAAGTACCGATTCGGGAACCGTTACAAATCCTTCAAAATATTTCATCAAGCGCCTGATTGGCCTACCAGGAGAAACCATTGATATCAGAGATGGAAAAGTAACTATTGTTAATGACAAAAATCCTGCTGGATTTGTACTTAACGAAACGTATATAAAAGATCTGCCAACAAACACCATGACCGTTACACTTGAAAAAGGAAAATATTTTGTGATGGGAGACAATCGCGAAGTTAGTTATGATTCGCGTTCTTGGGGGCAACTTGATGGTCATAAAATAGTTGGTAAGGTATTCGTAAGGCTTCTTCCGCCGCAAAAAATCGGTATTTTTCCCGGCAGCTTTGCCGGAGACTACTCTAATGAAAAAAACTAGAATTAAATCTACAAAAAGAAAAGTAGCGTTCCCCCATTATTTAAAGACTGCTTCATTTTATGGATTTTTAAACGCTGGAGAATATATAAAAGATTTTAAGGTAACAAAAAAGGATCTCGCTAAATCAAAAGCAGTTGCTTCCTCACACAAATCTGAAGGTTGGCTTGAAGAGAAGGTAGCACTCACCCGACTTTTCCTTGAGAAAAAAATGAATGCGCTTCCCCAACCGATTATGATTTATTATCGTAGTCCTTTTGCGATTGAGGAAAAAGGTGTGCAGTTTGCAGATAGGACACCTACTTTCAATTTAGATATTATTGGCAATTCAAAAAGTATTGCCGATGCGATGATTATTGAAACTTCGTATGTGATCGCCAAAGAGGAATACGACGAATGTGAACTTGCGGTTGAGATCAACACCGTTGGTGACAAAGAATCGCTTTCACGTCTTCGGCGAGAATTAACCATCTATTACAAAAAGTGTTGGCGGGAAGTTCCTGTCGCAATAAAACCACTTTACAAAAAAGATATTTTTGAATCGTTTCGCGTTTTTGACAAAAAATGTGTACAGCTTCGGCAAAAGGGACCTGATCCCATGCGATGTTTGACTGAAAATAGTCGAAAACATTTTAAGGAAGTATTGGAATATATTGAAAGTCTCGGAATTCCCTACACCATCAATCACGGTTTAACCGGAGACCTTGCCTATGGAAGTGACACAGTGTTTGAAATTCGTGCTATTTCTAAAAAAAGCGAAATCGAAAAAGTAGTGGTAACTGGCCAGCGATACAATGCCGTCGCGCGTAAATTCTGGAACAAAAAAGAAGTTCCTTCGATGGGTGCAAGTATAAAACTTAAAGAATATCTTCTGGAATGTCTGCAAAGTCAAAAAGAAAAAGAGTACAAACTTTTTCTTATTCAACTTGGCTTCGAAGCGAAGCTAAAATGTTTTCGGGTACTTGAAATGCTTAGAAAAGCACACGTACCTGTATACCAATCACTTTCAAAAGACAAAATGAATGTACAGATCGCATTGGCAGAAAAAATGTGCATTCCTTATATAATTATCATGGGACAAAAGGAAGCGATGGAAAACTCAGTGGTTATACGCAACATGACTAACCGTTCTCAAGATACCGTATCGATGGACGAAGTCGTTGAATATATTAAGAAGTTGAAGTAAGTTGCATCTATTGAATGGCTGTGGTAACCTGTCAAAACATGATTAATGTAGAAGTAGAACGAAATCCAAACGAAAACAATGCGAATATTATTCGTAAGTTTACTAAGCGCGTCCAGGAGGCGGGTATTCTAAACCGCGTCCGGAGTCTTCGTTACTATGAGCGACCACCTTCAAAATACGTAAAAAAGAAAAAAACTCTTAAATCAATTAGCCGTCGAAAGGACATGGAACTCCAGATTAAACTCGGAAAGGCTAAATCCTTTGAACGACGATAATTACTCTTTTAATGCTCCGCATTTCAAAAACAATTAAAAACAGTCCGTTCAAAAACGGATTGTTTTTTTATAAGTGCTTCAAAGAAGTAATGGGCAAAGAGTACGAACTATCTCTTGTCTTTATTGCAGACAAACTATCTCGCAAGCTCAATCGAACTCATAGAAAAAAAGATAGGCCAACTGACATACTTTCCTTCACCCTCGATGAAAAATCAGGCGAAATATTCATTAATGTAAAATACGCCAAAAAGAAATCTAGACTTTTTGAAAGAGAACCAGATAATTATATTAAATTCCTTTTTATTCATGGACTTTTTCATTTGAAGGGACACGAACATAGTGATAGAATGGAGAGCGAAGAAATAAAAGTAAGAAAAAAATTCTCTATCTAATTTATATATATATTACATGCAACACAACGTCTCATTAGGAATCGATATTGGTACACACTCAGTCCGAGTGATTATCCTTCAGAATGAGTCAGAAATATCTAAAGAAGACAAGGTAAAAAAATTTACCGGTGCACGCATTATTGCAACAGGGATCAGTGAATCAAAAGGCCTACGACATGGATATATTAACCACTTAAGCGACACCACCAAAGCGGTACGTGCAGCTTTGCGTATGGCTGAAAAGACTCTCGGAGGGAAACTTCCCAAAGCATGCATCACTATCGGAGGTATAAGTTTAAGTGGAAATGTGTTTCTGTCAGCAACCGCACTTTCTAAAGAAAATCAAGAAGTGACCGGTCAAGATATTGCCAAAGTGATTGATCCCTCCCGCACCGACATGCCACAAAGTTTTGCTCTTAATCGACGCATAATTCACACCTTCCCTTTGTCCTACAAAATTGACGGTCGCACCGTTCCAGGTCGTCCGCAAGGGCTCAAAGGCACGAAGCTTGAAGCACGAAGTCTTTTTGTTAGTTGCTTAACTCATCATATTAACGATCTCATCAGCGCAGTGGAAGAAGCGGGAGTTGATGTGGATGATGTTATTGCGGCACCTATCGCCCGCGCCACCACCCTTCTCTCAAAATCAGAAAAAATAGCTGGAGTGGTTTTGCTTGATATCGGTGCTGAATCTTCTTCAATGGTAGTCTACGAAAACGGAGTTCCTATTTCTCTCGAAGTATTTTCACTAGGATCAAATGATGTTACCAACGACATCGCCTTGGGAATGAAAATTAATCTTGCACAAGCTGAACAAATTAAAATTGAAAATAATAAATCAACTCACGCACACAAAAAACTAGATGAAGTAATTGCAGCAAGACTTTCTGACATTTTTGAGCTTGTGGAAACTCATCTGAAAAAAATTGGCAAAAGTGGATTGCTTCCAGCGGGTATTGTGCTCTGTGGTGGTGGTTCTGAACAAGGACGTATTGAAGAGATCGCAAAGCACTATCTCAAGCTTCCCGCCCGCCGTATTGAAGATAAGTTTGACGGTAATATGCGCGGTCAAATAAAGGCAAGTGAATGGGGTGGAGCGTATGGCGCTGCTATTTTCAGCCTTTCTCCTGGTGAGGACGAAACTACTAAACCGCCGGGAATATGGGAGTGGATTAAGCAATTTTTACCATAATAAGTCAATGTGTTTCCTTTTAAAAGTGTTTCTGGTAGTATAATCGCACCATAACCATTACAACCATGCCCCAAATAAAACCTGAAGTAGAAACATTCGCTCGCATCAAAGTTATTGGTGTAGGAGGATCTGGAAAAAATGCAGTCAATCACATGGTAAATGCAAAAGTCAAAGGCATTGACTTTATTTCTGTTAATACTGATGCGCAGGATTTACACCACTCACTTGCAAAGAAAAAAATTCATATTGGTAAAAATTTAACTCGTGGACTCGGTGCGGGAATGAATCCTGAAATAGGAAAACGCGCAGCAGAAGAAACCCGCGAAGAAATCCAAGAAGCTCTCAAAGGTTCAGATATGGTTTTTGTCGCCGGTGGAATGGGTGGAGGAACATGTACCGGAGCAGGTCCTGTAGTTGCAAAAATCGCGAAAGAAATGGGAGCTCTGACTATTGGTGTCGTAACAAAACCCTTCGGTTTCGAAGGAGCGCTTCGTAACAAACTTGCGGATCAAGGACTAGCAGAGTTACGTGATGCAGTAGACGCACTGGTAATTATTCCGAACGATCGTTTAATGATGGTTATTTCAAAAGAAACTACTGCCAAACAAGCCTTCACAATGTCTGACGAAGTTCTTAAACAAGCCGTTGAAGGAATCTCGGACCTCATCACTACACCGGGAACTATCGCAAACATCGACTTCGCTGACATTCGCGCCATCCTCGACAATGCAGGCTCGGCCTTGATGGGGGTAGGAACAGGAACCGGAGAGAAACGCGCAGAAGATGCAGCAAAAGCCGCTATCAATTCCCCACTTATCGATCTCTCAATCACCGGCGCTCGAGGAGTTCTCTTCTCAATTGCGGGGGGAGATGATCTAACGATGTTTGAGATTCAGGACGCTGCGAAGGTCATCACTGAATCAATCGACCCCGAAGCTAAAGTTATTTTCGGAACAGTACGCGACGACAAACTTAAAAAAGGCGAAATTAAAATTACCGTTATTGCTTCTGGCTTCCCTGAATTAGCCAATCTCGCTTCTGGCAAAAAACAAATGTTTGGTTCAATGCCCGCTCAAGAAGAAGAAAGTCGAGGTAAAATCTTTAACACTCTTCAAAGCCTCACAAAAGACATCAAACCTTTTACGGATCGACCTTCTGTTGATGACAAAGAAAAAGATGAAACTAAACTCGAACCAACTCCCGCCATCGAAGAAGACAAAGACGACTGGGGTTCTGTTCCTGCATTTCTACGACGGAAGAAGTAAGATATACTCATCTTATGATTTACGATTTAGCTATTGTTGGCGGTGGACCTGCAGGAATTTCTGCAGGCGTGTACGCATGTCGCAAACGTTTGAAAACGGTTTTTATCACTGACGGATTCGAAGGACAAAGCGCAGTGTCGAGCGGTATTCAAAACTGGATTGGTGAAATTGAAATTCCAGGAATAGACCTAGCCAAAAAGATGCATGCTCACCTTCTCGCGTACGCAAGTGATACGCTTACTATTGAGGAAAAACAACGCGCAGAACATATCTCAAAAATAGAAGAAGATGGTCAGACTCTTTTTGAGATTACAACACCAAAAGGTACTTACAAAAGTAAAACTGTTCTCATTTGTACTGGAAGCTATAGACGCAAACTCGACATTCCAGGTGCTTGCGAATATGAAAATAAAGGCGTCGTATATTGCGCTTCCTGCGACGGGCCACTTTTTGCTGACATGGATGTGACGGTTGTTGGTGGTGGAAACGCAGCGTTTGAAACCGTCGCCCAGCTTCTTGCCTACTGCAAAAGTGTCACACTTTTAAACCGAAGCGAAGACTTCCGTGCTGATCCTGTGACGGTTAACAAAATTTCGAGCAACCCAAAAGCTCGCATCATTACCAATGCCATTATTGAAACTATTTCCGGCGGAAAATTCGTAGAAAAAGTTACCTACACTGACGTAAAAACTGGAGAGAAAAAAGAACTTGCTTCACAAGGAGTGTTTGTTGAAATCGGTCTTATTCCAAACACCGATTTTCTCAAAGAGATTCTAACCCTTGATACATTCAATCACGTCAAAATCGATCCTCGCACACAGTCAACAGAAACGGTGGGGATTTGGGCTGCTGGTGATTGTACCGACGTTCTCTATCACCAAAACAACATCGCTGCTGGCGACGGTGTGAAGGCGCTTGAGGATATCTACATGCATTTGCACGCAAAATAGTCTGAATGCACTCGATTGGAATCAAAAACGCACTGGATAGCTCATCCTGCATATTGTTTTTATTATTTCTTCATAACTTCAGAAAAATAAAAACAATAGTTCCGTCTTAGACTTTCTAACTGTATGGTTGTCTAGCCGGGAGCAATGATTTTATTTTTTCAGAGTGAAACGATTGAAAAAGATAAAATTATTCGCAGGGCGTGCATTGCAGAGAAAATTAATTATTGATTCAAAGAAATACATGGATCCCGGCCTGAGATGCAGCCGGGATGACATATAGAACTTAATCAAAGATAACGCTCAAGTAATCATTGATAAATCGCTGATCAACATCATAGAAATTCTTACCGTCACGATGAAGACGTGTGGCCAAATCGATACCAACGTAGCGCCAATGCCAAGGTTCATATTGATAATAAGTATTAGTTTGTGGATAAGAAAGTATAAAACCGTAGAGATGTGCATTACTTTGTAACCATTTGTATTCTAGCGTTCCGTCAAAATTATCAAATGTATCCCCTACTGCGGGCGTGGTGAAATCGAGCGTGGTGCCAAGTTGATGTTCTGAATAACCTTGATCCGCAGAAAAACTGTTTGCTGTTCCTGCGCCATAGGTCACTTTGTAACTAGACTTTAAAGCAGCCTGAGTTCCAAACGAACGATAAGCAGAAATCACTTGAAGCGTAGCGTTGTCTTGTGCGGCAGCTTTGATCATCGATAAGATATGAGGTGCAACCTCTGCGTGTATTTGGTAGGTAGTACTTTTGTTAAACGTGTACTGCGATGGAATACTTGCAAGCTTGGATGGAATATAGTGTTCATTCAGGAAAAATACTTTTGAATATTTCTGAAGAAGTTGAGGATCGGTTTTGCTTAATTTGTCGAGTGTAAGCGCCGTGTTGTTGACCTGCCCAACAATCTCTTCGAAAGAGTTGCTTTTGTCTTGAGTCAGTTTGACCACATTACGAAGATCGACATTCTGATCAGTAATTGCCGTAAGCCCAGCATCTATTGTATTAATTTTTTTGACAAGCTCGTTAGTTGTAGAGGCGTAATTATCTTCGTTTATAATAATTTGTTTGATCAGTTGTCTGTGACGATACTCTCCATAAGCGCTAAGACTGCCAACCACTGTCAGTAAAAATGCTAATTGAATAAATATTATTGTTTTGATGTTCTGTTCAGTAATTTTCATTAAATATATTGTAGCACGCCGATAAAATGTATTGTATAATTTAAAAATGATTAAAAAATCAAGGTCTGATGGATTCAGCCTGATCGAACTTATGGTTGTAATATCAATAATAAGCCTTCTCTCAAGCATAGTCTTTGCAAGCTTACGTACAGCATCAAAAAAGGCTCAGGTCACGGCGGACGTGCAGTATCTTCAACAACTCTTACGAGCACTTGAAATGTACCGCCAAGATAACAATACCTATCCGATGCTCGTAGGTTCCCCGGGGCAAACCGGCAGTATTACCGTGCTTAAAACTGCACCCACTCCTCCGCTTGGACCGACATACATAGGATCCCTGCCCGATACCAAAGTAGGTCCTAGTGTCTACTATCATCCGGGGGCATTCAACTACGGTTGTGGCAATTCACAGCTTCCGACAGGATACACTTACTTAATTACTTACATAGTTCCCACCGGAACCCCCACTGTTCCTTTACCTCAACTATACCGATTTGCCCCTAACGGATATGTACCTGATGCTTACTGTATTATTGCCCCTCAATAAATAACTGCGGAGAAGGAGAGAATTTCACGTCGTAGCAAGCTCCTCCTTGAGAACCCACGGTTCTCAAGGTTCGCAATTAAAAACGTTGCTCACTGCTCTCCTCCACGGAAAACTCCCGTTTTCCGACCCTTTCCCGTTCAAATCTTCCTCCCCCTCGTTCACTACGTTCACTGCGGAGAAGGAGAGATTTGAACTCTCGATAGGGTTTCCCCCATACCAGTTTTCGAAACTGGCGCATTCAACCACTCTGCCACTTCTCCATCGAGAAACCTTATCACTTTTTACATTTTTTAACAAAAATGCTATAGTTTTTCCACTTGGCCCTATCGTCTATCCAAAGGATTTAGGTAGCGGACATGGCCTTTTCAAGGCTGGAAGTGAAGCGCTACAAAACGGCGATTGATTATTAAATTCGGCCCTATCGTCTATCGGTTAGGACACGGCCTTTTCAAGGCTGGAAGCGGAGTTCGACTCTCCGTAGGGTCACAGATTTTAGCGAAGCGAAAAGCTGACTCTAAGTAAGCACGAGCGTGCTTACGGCGGAGAGTCGAAAAGGTTCTCCTTTATTTTTGACAAGTTCCTCTTAGAGAAAATGGGAAACCTGTACTGAAGCTGTAGGCTTCGACTCTCCGTAGGGTCACAAAGAAGTCAAATATTTTGTTGCGGTGCTATACTTAGCTCAATGAAAAAAATTTCTGCAATTAAAACAGTCACCTGCGTTCTCCTTTTGGGATCAGGGTTTCTACTCGGCTGGTATATCAGACAAAATCAAAAGCCTGTTACATTTGACATTGTCAGAGAGTCGCAACATGATTACAAATTCATCGATCCTCTTCTTTTTCTGAAGGTTTCTGAAAACGCGGCTTCCCCCAAATATCTACCGCTGAAGGATGAACTTTCCAAATATATCGACAAAGCCGAAAAGGAAAATATTACCATTTCTGCATATATGCGCGATCTGAATTCAATCAATTGGATCGGCGTCAATAATACTACTTCATTCTCGCCTGCAAGCATGCTCAAAGTGATTACGCTCATTTCGATTCTTCACAAAACCGAAACTGACCCTAATTTCCTCTATACAAAAGTAATCATCCCTCAAAATGCAAAATTGAATACGACATTACAGGATTACTATCCGCCTCAGCATCCCATCCAAGCCAACCAAACCTACACAGTGCAAGAACTTATCTCACATCTCATCACCGAGTCTGACAATAATGCTAACAACGCATTGAGTGGGTTGGTAGGAAGTGAAGAAATAGAAAAAACATATAAAAATCTGCAAATACCGTTGCAAACATCGCTCGATAGTGCCATCACTCCCCAACAATATTCACATGTCTTCCGATCGCTCTACAATGCCAGCTATTTATCCCATCCACTTTCTGAACAAGTACTTAAGCTTCTGAGTGAAACCACATTCAATAAAGGCATTACTCAAGGTGTTCCTGTGGGAGCTATGGTGTCCCATAAATTCGGCGAACGCACCACCTCAGCCACCCAACATGAATTGCATGATTGCGGAATTATCTATTATCCCGACAATCCTTATTTCCTTTGCGTAATGACCAAAGGCTCTGATTTCCCCACTCTGGAAGTTGCCATTAAAGACATTTCCGCAATCGCTTGGAAAGGAACTGAAAAGCTTTACTCGAAGGGGAATAATGAGTAGTATATTTTTACGCGCGGTTAGCTCAGCTGGTAGAGCGTCACATTGACGTTGTGAATGTCGCAGATTCGAATTCTGCACCGCGCACCAAAACCCTATGAATATTCTTGCTATTGAAACAAGTTGTGACGAAACAGCAGTTTGCATTGTAAAATGTGAGGGTGATCCGACACAAAATACTTTTGAAATGAAAGTGCTTGGTAATGCGATACACTCACAAATTGCCAATCACGAAGCATTTGGCGGGGTTGTTCCGATGTTGGCAAAACGCGAACATGCGAAGAAATTAATTCCACTTTTAAAGCAGGTGTTGAAAGAGTCGGGGATTGATTCCGGCTTAAGGTGCCACTGGAATGACAATACAGAAGGTGTGAGTTCCCGTCTGCATGGGAATGCCAAAACGAAAGAAGAAATTGAACAAAAAATCACCGAACTTTTCGGTCGTGAAGAAGAATTTAAAAATGACTTTTTGGAATTTATTGAGGAAATTAAAATACAATCACAACACCCATCAAACCCTGATTCAGCAGGATCACCTACTGGGTCAGCATCTGAAGAGGGGAAAATTGACGCGATTGCAGTCACTCAAGGCCCAGGACTTGAACCCGCACTTTGGATGGGAATTATTTTTGCAGAAGCGCTATCGTATGTTTTTAATATTCCACTTATTCCTGTCAACCACATGGAAGGTCACATCATGTCTGTGCTTCCTGCCCACATCGAATTCCCTGCACTATCACTACTCATTTCAGGTGGCCACACCGAGCTTGTATTGATGCGCGATTGGTATTCCTACGAGACCATTGGTCAAACACGCGACGACGCGGTCGGTGAAGCATATGACAAAGTGGCACGTATGCTT
>JAYTST010000050.1:0-3969 GCA_043745565.1 bacterium | reverse complement strand
AGAGAGCAATCACCGGAACATCAAGTTCTCGCGCAAGATTTTTAAGCGATCGTGAGATTTCCGTAATCTGATTTACCATGCTATCGGAATTTTTACTTTGGACGGGAGCCATCAGCTGCAAGTAGTCAACGATAATAAGTCCAAGACCCTTTTCGCTTTTTAGACGTCGCGCAATTGAACGCATTTTTAATATGTTATTTCCTGGCTGATCATCAATGTAGATAGGTGCCTTCGATAATTTATCCATCGCATCACGGATGCGTAAAAAGTCATCTTCAATCGAAAGGTCGTGACCCGTTCTAAGTTTCCATGAATCGACGTTTGATTCTGCGGCAAGCATTCGGTCCACTAATTGAGCAGCACTCATTTCGAGAGAAAAAATACCAACGGGCACATTGTGAAGGATGGCTGTTTTTCGGGCGATGTCGAGTGCAAGCGATGTTTTCCCCATCGAAGGCCGGGCCGCGAGAATAATAAGGTCTGATTTTTGGAAACCAAGTAGTTTTTCGTCGAGTTCCTTGTAACCAGTCGGTACACCCCGAAGTTCACCTTGGTTTTTGTGAAGTTTATCAAGTCGCTCCCACGCATCGCCGAGAGTATCTTTTAGTTCAATGAATTTATGAGTGGACGAAAAGTTCGTCACTTCAAACATTCGCTTCTCAGCCTGATCGAGAATTTCTTCCATGTCACCTGCTTCATTGTAACCGAGATGAACGACATGCTCTCCCGCTTCAATGAGCGTTCGCATGATGTGTTTTTTACGCACACTATCGGCGTAATAAGTGAGGTTTGACGCAGAAGGCACGAAGTTTACAAGTTCGGCGAGATAACTTCCACCACCGATTTGTTCGAGCACCCCTTTTTCTTTGAGGCGCGAAGTAAGTGAAACTATATCTATTGGTTCCCGCTTGTTAAACAACTCCAGCATCGACGAATAAATATTGCGGTGTTTTTCTGCGTAGAAACAACTTGGAGACATGATGTCGAGCACATCGTTAAGTGCATCGGGTTTCAACATAATTGAACCGAGAAAAGCTTTTTCAGAATCGATATTTTGAGGAGGAATTCGCGTAGCCATGAATGCTATCTTACAGCCATTCTTTGTATTTTGCTACACCGTAAATACTGAAACCCAACGTCGCCATCATGGCAAGAATAATAAAAAACGAATAGGGTTGTGACACAAGAGGCATTGTGTCGATATTCATACCAAACACCGATGCAATGAAGGAAAGCGGCAGGAAAATAAAAGCCAACACGGTGAATGTCTTCATGATCTCGTTTTGTTTGGTAGAAAGGAGGGAATCGTTCGTTCGTCGAAGTTCTTCAAGAAAATCTTTGCTGTCTTCGAGGGCAGTGTGAACTTTATAATATTCGTTGGTAATGGCGCTGATGTTGAAGTCAAATTTGACACCAAAGAAGGTTTTGGCTGCACTGCTAAAAGAATCAAGAACACTTTTGTGAAGATTGGTTGCTTGCTTAAAATCCAGAAGATCGCGGCTTACCATCGAAATTTCAATAACCAGTTTCTTTTCCTTTCCTTTAAAAATATTTTTTTCGATAGCGACGAGGGAATCATTTATACTTTGCAGTTCATCTACCATGTCATGATACAGCTCTTGAATAACGGTGAAAAATAAATAACCGGCATGAGTATGATTGGAAGTAGTATGAAAAATATGTTCAGGAAGAAATATTTTTGAAAAAGCGTGAGATGAATCAAGTTTTTTGTAGCGGCTGGTGATGAGGAAGTTGCGACCGATAACGAAGTCGATTTCTTGTGCGGCGCCTTTGTATTTTGATTTAAGCGAAGGGAAGTGAAGGATTAAATACATGTAGTGATCATAGAGATCCACACGAGGCTTCATGGTAGGTGTTGATAGATCATTGGCGACAATGTCGCTGAGAAGATATTTTTCAGTCAAAGCCGCAATCTCTTCTCGCGTCGGAGATTCTAAATCATGCCAGGTTAATTCTTTGTACGAATAACTTTTTATCACGTTTACAATTGTACACTATTTTGAGATACTGTGGAGTATAAAATTATGAAATCAAATACATTTCTTTCAAAGGTAGGAATTAGCATCGTTGCACTCGCCCTCATCGGAGGTTCCTTTTTCTTTGGAACCTACGTGGGTATCCAATCTCACGCTGATGCTGGCGACCAAGCCTTTGCAAGTGCGAGCGAATTAGGAAAGCCGGCTGATGTGGATTTCACTATATTCTGGAAGGCATGGAACACGCTTAATGAAAAATATGTAAAGACCCATGGACTGGCAACATCAACATTAAATGCCACCACCACTTCCGCAACTAGTTCTTCTGTAAGCAATCAAGATCGAGTGTACGGCGCTATTAAAGGAATGACTGAATCACTTGGCGACCCTTATACGGTGTTTTTCCCACCACAACAATCAAAAGATTTTGAAGATGAAATCAGTGGAAATTTTGAAGGCGTAGGAATGGAAGTAGGTGTGAAAGATAATATGCTTACTGTTATCTCTGCTATAAAAGGAACTCCCGCATTTCGAGCTGGTTTGCAGCCGGGAGATAAAATTCTCAAAATTAATGACACAATCACCAGCGGCCTTTCGATCGATGAAGCAATTAAACTCATTAAGGGTCCTAAAGGAACAACCGTAATCTTCACGATAGGGCGGGGAAAAGATAGCCCCATCCAAATAAAGGTAGTTAGAGATGTTATCGATATACCTACTATTGAAACTACGCTTCGCCCGGATGGTGTATTCGTGATCAAGTTATTTACCTTCACTTCGCAGTCTCCTTCGCTGTTTCGTAATGCGCTTCGTGAATTTGTCCTTTCTAAATCAAATAAATTAGTTCTCGACCTTCGAGGAAATCCTGGAGGTTATCTTGACGCAGCTGTTGATATCGCAAGTTGGTTCTTACCAAATGGCAAAGCAGTTGTTCGCGAAAGTTTTGGACCAGGAAAAGAGGAAGTTGTTTCTCGAAGCCGCGGTTACGATATTTTTAATAGTAATTTGAAGTTTGTTATTCTTATGAATGGCGGTTCCGCCTCGGCATCTGAAATTCTTGCCGGTGCGCTCAGTGAATATGGTAAAGCTCAACTCGTGGGTACCAAATCATTTGGTAAAGGATCTGTTCAGGAATTGATTAAAATCACTCCCGATACTGCACTTAAAGTTACTATAGCGCGATGGCTTACACCTAACGGTATTTCTATCTCTGAAGGAGGTCTTAAACCCGACGTTACTGTTGAGCTCACGGAAGCTGACTTTAAGGCAGGTAAAGATCCCCAACTTGAAAAGGCAGTAGAAATGGTTAATAAGTAGTGCTATACTCGAAAAGTTACTAGTTAATTAAAT
Organism: bacterium; assembly: GCA_043745565.1. Lineage (GTDB taxonomy): Bacteria > Patescibacteriota > Minisyncoccia > Phycocordibacterales > CALRBL01 > CALRBL01. Next base: position 622 of record JAYTST010000050.1, on the reverse strand, counting down.
ATATTATGCTTACAACAATAGCAATTGTGTTAGTGGTACTTTGGTTAATTGGATTCGTAGGATTCCATATTGTCGGTAGCTTCATCCACATTCTGTTGGTGATCGCTGTCATTATGTTTCTCATTCGAATCATCAACGGCCGAAATCCTATAGCTTAATTTTGCACTACAAAATGCGCCTGAAAAATTCCTTGTCGCGAAAGCGGTGAGGAATTTTTTGAGGATTCTATTTTTCGCCACATTTCACTTTGAGCGCAGCAAGATCGTCTTTTGTGAGCATTTCATTTGTTCCTTCATTCAATCGATACATAATAGCTTTTGGATTATCTATGTGTTCAAGACCGAGCGCATGACCGAACTCATGAGCGAGAACTCGAACGAGCTTCTGGTTACTTTCAAATTGATAAATATTTATTTTGGTGTCGTTTCCTTGAACAATATATTCACCTTCATTAAACTCAGTTCCAATTAATTGACCAGTGGTATTGTACGTCTGAACGTTTAAATTAAGTTCTTTGATGGCGGCATTAAGCTCCATAGCTTTTTGATTTATTAGATCAGCTTTTGCGTTTTGATTCTTTGAAAGTTGGTTAATAGCTGAAGCCTCAACGTCAAGGTCGCTT
>JAYTST010000049.1:0-15433 GCA_043745565.1 bacterium | reverse complement strand
CCACGGGAGGCGTAAATAACTCAAAAAAAGCTACAGAGATTGTAAAACAAAAATTTGTTTCAATTCCTCAAGAATTAATCGGCAATCCTGTTTTTTTAAATAAAGTTGATTATGAGCAAGATAAAGTTATATTGCTTATGGAGTATTTTGCAACACATTCATTAGTAGAAAATAAAATTATAGTTGATAAATATACTGAACTTGTAAAAAAATTTCTGAAATATGGCATTCACGATTATGTTTATAAATTCAAAAATAGCTATGGGGTTAACCCAAAAGGGAACGTGGTGTTCATAGACTTTAATGAAGTCATCTTTTCAAAAGAAAAAACGCTGGAGCTTGCAAAAAATAAACATTGGCAGAGCGAGGCTCAATATAGAAAATTTGAAGAAGGGGAATTGAAAACCTATATAGGAATGAAGTTGGATGAAGCACTTAGTACTGACATAGTGGCTACGTTATGGAGTAACCGATAGAGTAAAACAACTAATAGCCCGCACCCCGACTTCGGTGTAGAATAGCCAGATGCATTATCCGACATTTATTACTTACGCATTGACCTTCGCGGAGCAGTTTAAATACCCGTTGCTTTTTCTAGGAGCGATTATTGAAGGGCCGATTGTAATGATTGTGTCGGGATTCTTTTTGAAGATGGGTGTGTTTGCTTTCTTTCCACTTTATGTCGCACTTGTTCTTGGGGATTTGGTGGCGGACGTGTTGTGGTACTACGTCGGTTATTATTTTGCAGAACCACTTGTAAGAAAGCACGGGCGATTTGTGGGCGTAACCAAAGAGGTGTTTGATAAAGTACAGAAGGCCATGCATGATCATCCGAAAAAGATTTTGCTCGGGTCTAAACTGACGCTTGGTCTTGGTTTCGCTCTCGCCATTATCATCGTGGCTGGCGCAAGCAAAATGAAACTTCGACTTTTTATCACACTTAATGCCATCGGAGAATTATTTTACGTCCTTTCGATTCTCGCCATCGGATATTTTTACGGTCAGCTATACAGTCAAATCCAAGGCACCTTTAAGATCGCATTCCTCATTGGCGGTATTATTATTTTTACCGCTCTCGCCTTCGGTTTCTCGCGTTATGTCAAACAGCGAAGTCTTGAATTGTGATACTATAATTTAAATTAAAATAACGAGATGATTTCATTCATAATACCTACCAAAAATGAAGAAAAGGCAATCGAAAGTACACTTAAATCTATAAGTGAATACAGAGGTGCACATGAAATCATTGTGTCTGATGGAAACAGTACCGATCGGACAATCGAGATTGCTCGCCGTTTCAATGCGAAGGTGCTTGTGTATCAAGGAAAAGTAAAGCAAAAAATAAGTCAAGGAAGAAACGAAGGGGCCCATGCAGCACACGGCGATATATTAGTGTTTCTTGATGCGGATGTAACTATTCCTAATATTAATACTTTTTTTGAAAAGGCCGAACGCATTTTTCATGATCGTCCGAAAGTAGTAGCACTCGCAGTCGCGATCAAAGTGTATCCTGAAATGGCAACAACCATGGACAATATTGTGTTTACTTTCATCAATCACATGCATCGCATTTTAAATAATTATTTTCACATGGGTGCAGCTCCCGGAGAATTCCAAATGATTCGCACTGATGCCTTTAAAAAATCAGGTGGGTACAATGAAGAATTAGTTGCCAGTGAAGATCAGGAACTCTTCCGTCGCCTCGCGGAAATGAGTGGAAGTTATTTCGATGGAGATTTGTGTGTGTATCACACCGGACGACGTGCGCATGTGATCGGATGGACGAGACTTATCGCAACCTGGATTATGAATGGTTTGTACGTGATGCTTTTTAAAAAATCGTATAGCAAGGAGTGGGTGGAGGTGCGATAATCAACTTGATACCAGTGTTTTAAAGGATGTACAAAAATACTCTGGATGGTTCACTCACAAACTTTTATAATATCTAAGCTATCAATAAGCTGAATGCATAATTTCTGTAATGCACACCCTTCGAATAATTTTATTCTTTTCAATCGCTTCACTCTGAAAAAATAAAATCATTGCTTCGGGCTAAACACCTAAAGTATAGAAAGTCTAAGACGGAACTATTGTTTTTATTTGAGGTGCGACCTCTAAATTCCCCGAGGTCGCACCTCAAGAAAAGATAAAAACAATATGCAGGATGAACTTTCCAGTGCGTTTTGATTTTAAAAAGACATGGATCCCCGTATTCACGAGGATGACAAGTGTAGATGGGCGCCATCTACACTAATGGGCGAAAACGAGAGGAATCACTTTTCGAGCGCCGGCCCTTTTCAATACGGAAGTAATTTCAGCGATTGTGGCGCCGGTGGTGAGGACATCATCTATGATAATAATAGTTCGTCCTTTTACCTTTTCTGGATACGTAACCAAAAATGCACCGCGGAGATTCTGCAATCGTTCCTTTTTACTAAGTCTCGTCTGATTTTCTGTATGTCGAATTTTACGAATGCAATCAAATGAGACCTCGAAATCACTACCTAGATGCGATTTCATAATATTAAGTATCTCTTCTACTTGATTGTATCCTCGCTCTTTTGATTTTTCATATGACAGCGGTACCGGAATGATAAGTGGATTTTCGAAATAAGAAAATAATCGTTCATCTTCAAGAAGAGATGTCAGCTCTTCCGACAACAGAAGCGCTGCGTGCTCAAAAAATATTCTATTACGTTTATATTTCATATTCCACACCATTGCGCGTATGTGCGGATCTTTATAACTAAAAAGCGCAGGTGATTCTCCGCGTTTTGCCCGCCTTCGTATCTCGTCAGCCGTCATTTTTTCCAGTGAATTAACCAACACATCACCGTCGAAGAGAATGTGCGACAAAATAATGCGAAGAAATCTGTACAGTCGTTGAAAAGACATGGTATACTCATGATGACAGATACAGATAAAGTTTTTCTAAAATCATCTCATAATTCATGGATTTAAGCGCACTTACACAATTCTTTAAAGGAAAACATATTTTCAAAACACATGGTGGAAGTGTGGTGGGTGTAGATATCGGTTCTTCGTCTATTAAAGTGGTGGAATTAGTGAAAGACAAAGGTCGTGCCATTTTGAAAGCTTATGGTGAATTAGCCCTTGGGCCTTACTCCGGTGGTGTCATCGGTGAAATCAGCAATCTCTCAAATGACAAGATAGCCGAAGCACTTCGTGACATTCTTCGCGAATCAAATATTCAAACTAAAAATGCGGGTGTTGCTATTCCATTTCGTTCAAGTTTGGTGTCACTCATCGAAATGCCAGCACTACCCGAAAAAAAACTTGAAGAAATGATTCCAATTGAAGCACGTAAATATATTCCTGTGCCGATTTCTGAAGTGACACTTGATTGGTGGATTATTCCCAAAGAAAGTTCCTATGAACATGTTGAGGAAGCAAAACAAAAAACCGAAAAGGAACAGAATGAAGTTTTGAATGGAATAGGTAATGGCCCAGAACTTCCTCGAACCAAAAATAAGACTGACGTACTCGTTGTTTCAATCCATAACGAAATTTTGAGTGATTACAATAATATAGTGAAAGATAACCTTCTTGACGCGAGTTTTTTTGAAATTGAAATGTTTAGTACCACACGTTCGCTTGTAGGTAGGGAAGAAGCCCCTATTCTTATTCTTGATCTCGGAGCGCTCGGTGTAAAATATTACCTTATTGAAAAAGGTATCATCCGTGGTTCTCATATTGTAAATAAAGGCTCTGAACTTCTTACAGAAAGTTTGTCTCAGGGACTAGGTGTTGAATTTAAAGAAGCGGAAAAGATAAAACGTAATCTGGCAACACTAAAAGATGTGGATAAAAAAACAGTATTCGATATTTTTTCATTAACTCTCGATAGTATCTGGTCTGAAGGCAAAAGCTTTATTTCAAATTACGAACGCAAATATGGAAAGCATATTTCAAAATGTATTCTAACGGGCGGCGGCGTGGCGCTTTTTGGTTTTTCTGAAATGGCAGAAAAAGGCCTTGGTATGAAAGTAGAAATGGGAGATCCATTTTCAAAAGTCGAAACCCCCGCTTATTTAGCATCAATGCTTCGAACGACCGGTCTTGAATTCAGTGTTGCGGTGGGAGTTGCGTTAAGAAAGCTTGAAGAGTTAGAGTGAGGTGATATACTATATTCATGGAGAATAAATTTCAAACATCCTTTATTCCAAAAAGATCTTTCGATGAAACAGGACGACCAGCAATTAAACAACCGGTCAGTATTTTTTCTATCATCGCTGCATTTGCAATCACAATAGCCATTCTCGGATCAGGTGCAATTTATTTTTATAAATCTATTATCGAAAAAAGCATAGTAGCAAAAAAGGCAGAACTTGCTTCAAAAGAACGGTTGCTTGAACCATCAACTCTCGATCCTATTTTACGTACCGATCAAAAAATCAAACAAGCAGAAACTCTTTTAAATGATCACGTTGCCCTTTCTCCTCTCTTTGGATTCTTGGAAGAGGGAACACTCAAGCGTTTACGATTTAATAATTTCACCTTCTCGTATCTTGGTAAAGATAAAATAGGACTTACTCTCCAAGGTGAGGCAAAAACCTACGAAGTGGTAGCTAAACAGGCGGAATTTTTCGCATCATCTACCCTTTCCGGAAATAATTTTAGAAATGCCCTTTTCTCAGATATTTCTGTGGATGATAAAACAGGAAATATTAAGTTTAGTTTCCTTACAAGCATCAACCCATCACTTTTGTCCTATAAAAACTCATTGCAAGCCACTCCTCGAGCAGTAGTTGTTCCTGTTTTAAATGTTTCTACATCAACGGTGCAATCAATATCAACTTCAACTAAACCACGATAATATATGAAAAATATCACCGCGATCATCCTTATATTGGCAACAGTTGGAATTTTCTTTGGCTTCATCAAACCAACATGGGGAAGTATTTCAGTATTGAAGACTGAAGAAAAAACATACGACGAAGCGCTCGAGAAAGCTTCTACACTCGAAAAGCAAATCACAGTCTTTCAAGCAAAGCTTAATGCGCTTAACACTAAAGATGTTGAGCGCGTTAATAAGATGATTCCTGATTCAATTGATAATATTAAATTGATCATCGATATCAATAATATTGCAAAGCAGTTCGGTATGGACCTCAAGGATATTAAGGTAACTCAGCAGAAGGCAGCAGCAGGTGGAGACTCAGAAGTTAAAACATCCGGAGGTAAAACATACGAAACAGTCGATATTGCTTTTAATGTTGCGTCCAGCTATCAGAATTTTATTTCCTTCCTTCAAGGTCTTGAGAAAAGTCTCCGTCTCGTCGATGTTACCAGTGTCTCATTGAAGCCAGATGATAAAAGTAGTATATTCACTTTTACTGTATCACTTCGTACTTATTGGCTTAAATAAATAAAACGTATGAAAAAAATCCTCACAATCACTACATCAACCATTCTTCTCGCCATTGTCGTTTCTACCTTTTTCATGACATTTACCACACATGCACAAAATGTGGTGGGAGATACTCCGGTTCTCACTGAGTCATCTATTATCACTCAAAAATTAATTAACCTTATCAATCAGCTTAATAAAGTTGATCTCGGCAACACATTCTTTAAAGAGAGCGCTTATAATTCACTCATTGACTACAGTAAACCAATTGACGACGAAGCCCGAGGTCGACCGAATCCATTTGCACCAATTGGTATTTAGTATCCTATCCCATGAGTTTTTTAGACCCACTTGTTAAAGAAGGCATCATAAAAGACGCCGATGTAATGGGAATCAAAAATGCAGCTCTTGAAGCGGGTAAAACTGTTGAAGAAATACTTCTCGATCGAGGTGTTGATAATGTTGCAATAATGAAAGCCAAGTCCACTTTCTATGGACTTGGTATTCGTCCTGCTCCCGATAAAGAAATTCCATTTGAAGTACTCAATTATATCCCGCAAGAATCTGCGGTGTATTATCAGGTAGTTCCATTGGGAGTTAAAGAAGGTGTTCTCGAAGTAGGGGTAGTTGATCCAGAAAATATTGAAGCGACTGATGCGCTTAATTTTATTTCTTCAAAGATCCACCTTCCTTTTAAACCATTTCTTATTTCCAAAGACGATTTCGAAAAAGTGCTTGGACAGTACAAAGGATTTACGGGAGAAGTGACACAGGCACTGACTGACCTTGAAACAGAATTTTCGGATGAAGATGTTGAACTTCAGGCAGTAAAGAAAACTGATGGTAAAAGCGACATAAATATAGTCGAAGATGCGCCCGTTACAAAAATAGTTGCCACAATTCTTCATTATGCGCTCGACGGAAACGCTTCAGACATTCATATTGAACCGATGCGCGAGAATGTGCGTGTGCGATTTCGAATCGACGGTGTACTTTATACAAGTATCGTTCTTCCAAGTAAAGTTGAACCTGCGGTGGTTGCACGTATTAAAATTCTTTGCGACATGAAGCTCGACGAAAAGCGAAAACCACAAGACGGGCGGTTCAGTGCGCGTATCGAAGGGCGAAAGATCGACTTCCGTGTATCAACATTTCCTTCGTATTACGGTGAAAAAATCGTAATGCGAATTCTCGATCAAGAAAAAGGGGTAAAAGGCCTTGATGCTATTGGCTTTTCGCCTCGTAACCTCGATATTATTAAACGTGCCATTAACCGTCCCTTTGGACTTATTCTTATCACCGGACCAACTGGTTCTGGTAAATCTACCACTCTTTATTCGATGCTGAACGAAGTTGATCGTGAAGAATCAAATGTGCTTTCACTCGAAGATCCGATTGAATACAACATCGATGGTGTCAGTCAATCGCAAGTCCACCCTGAAATTGGTTACACATTTGCTACTGGACTTCGAACCACACTTCGACAAGATCCCGACGTAATCATGGTGGGAGAAATCCGAGATAAAGAAACTGCACAGCTTGCTATTCAAGCGGCACTTACAGGTCACTTAGTGCTCTCGACCATTCACACCAACACTGCACTCGGTGCTATTCCGCGCCTCATCGACATGGGTGTGGATCCGTATCTGATTGCGCCTACACTTATTTTGACTATTGCCCAGCGTCTTGTTGCGCAGATTTGTCCAGGAACAGGGAAGTCATTGCCCATTGAAGGAAGTATCAAAGCGATGTTTGATGATGAATTCCGGGATATTCCTGAAAAATACATGAAGGAAATTCCTGCAGTGAATGAAGTATTAGGGATTGAGCCTACTGATGATTGCCCAAAGGGTGTGAGAGGTCGACTTGCGGTGTTTGAAATATTTGAAATGAGTCAGGAATTAGAAAAAGTAATTCTTACTAACCCCACTGAGAATGCGCTCTGGCCTATTGTTCGTGCAAATGGAATGTTCACTATGAAAGAAGATGCTATAATAAAAGCAATGGAAAAAAAGATTCCTTTTGAAGAAATAAATAAACTGTAAAAATGGAAAATAAAAAAACATACAAAATATTTCTTATAGATGATGACAAATTCCTTTTGGATATGTATTCACTGAAGTTTAAAAACAAGGGCTATGAAGTGTTTACTGCACATGACGGTTCGGATGCTCTTAACCAGATCAAAGCGGGATTTGTCCCCGACATTATTATTTTGGATGTGGTGATGCCTCAAGTAGACGGACTGACTTTCTTGGAAGGAATAAGAAAAGAAAAATTAGTACCGCAGGCACTAGTGATCATGCTCACCAACCAAGGTCAGTCTTCCGACATTGAAAAAGCTGAAAAGCTTGGTATCAACGGATATATCATAAAAGCCACAACCATTCCTTCTGAAGTAGTTTCCGAAGTGGAGAAAATTGCAAATGCAGTGCATATTTAAACATATAATTTATATAACATGGAAACAAACTACAAAGCACAACTCGAGGATCTTCTTTTTACAGTTGCTCGCGAAGGGGGTTCAGATCTTCACCTTTCAGAAGGGCGTTATCCAAGCATTCGCGTTTCAAGTAATTTGATTCCACTTGTTAAAAAAGAAATTATTAGTCACGCCCATATGGAGGCTTTTCTTGATATGCTTCTTTCGACTGAAAATAAAAATATTTTTTATAAAACAAAAGAAGTAGACTTCTCGTTCACTTTACCGGGTCTAGAAGGTCGTTTTCGAGGAAATGCTTATTTTCAACAAGGGTTGGTAAGTGTAGCGCTCCGACTTATTCCTGTAACTATTCGAGGTCTTGAAGAATTAAATCTTCCACCTATTCTTGAAATGTTTGCAAACAAAAAGCAGGGGTTCTTTCTTGTGGTAGGACCTGTGGGTCAAGGAAAATCAACCACACTTGCTGCCATGATCGACATGATCAATCGTTCTCGATCTGAGCATATTATTACCATCGAAGATCCTATCGAATATATTTATACCCAAAAGAAATCAATCATCGATCAACGTGAAGTGCGAATGGATACTGATAGTTTCTACAATGCTTTGATTAGTGTGTTGCGCCAGGATGTTAACGTGATTTTGCTTGGTGAAATGCGAGATCCACAAACAATGGCTGCGGCAGTAACCGCCGCGGAAACAGGTCATCTTGTATTTTCTACGCTTCACACTAACAACGCTGCACAAACTATCGATCGTATCATCGACTCCTTTCCCGCAAGTCAGCAGGATCAGATTCGTGTGCAGCTTGCATCGAGTCTCGAAGGAGTATTTTCTCAGCGTCTTATCCCGCGCATTTCGGGTGGGCTTATTCCAGTGTATGAATTGCTGATTGTAAACAACGCCGTTTCAAACCTTATTCGTGAACGACGAACACATGAAATAAACACCGTTATCGAAACAAGTTCTGAACTCGGCATGATTGATATGAACAGAATGCTCGCAGAACTTGTGCGAAAAGGAGAAATTACTATTGAGAATGCCTACCTTCATTCAACTAACTCAAAGATATTTGAAAAGATGTTGTAAAGTATTTTAACCGGCGAGGTTAAACCTCATCTTTTATATGATATACTAATCACATGTTATTTAACTACTCAGCTATTGATCAAGATGGAATCGAAAAGAGTGCTTCGATCGATGCGGTGAATGTGGACGTAGCGATTAATTCGCTTCAACGGCGTGGACTTATAATATCTTCAATCAAGTCAAGTGAAGCGCGAACCGGAATAAGCGGAGCGCTTACTTTTTTTGATCATGTATCAAACAAAGAAGTTGTTATCCTTTCAAGACAAATGGCGACATTGTTCGGAGCGCAGGTTTCTGCTCTTCGTATTTTTCGTTTGATCGCTGGAGAAACAGATAATGCCTTAATGCGCCGGAGCCTTGCGATAGTTTCTGATGATCTTCAGGCGGGAAGCAGTATTTCAAAAGCGCTTTCAAAACATCCAAAAATCTTTTCTCCTTTTTATGTAAACATGGTCAAGTCCGGTGAGGAGGCTGGAAAGCTTGATCAGACATTCCATTATCTCGCAGATTATCTTGATCGAAATTACGCAGTAACTTCGAAAGCAAAAAACGCGTTGATTTATCCCGCTTTCGTCGTTTTTACCTTCGTTTCTGTGATGGTGTTGATGCTTACACTCGTTATTCCAAAAATCAGTGGAATTTTGACCGACGCGGGGCAAGAGATTCCGATTTACACGCGTATCGTCATTGGATTAAGTAATGCACTTATCCATTACGGTGCGTTTATTTTAATCGCTCTGGTTATCGGAGGATTTTTCACTTTTAAATGGTCCAAAACCAGACCGGGGGCACTTTTCTTTTCAACATTTAAATTGCATTTTCCATATGTCGGAGATTTATACCGAAAACTTTACCTTTCTCGGTTTGCAGACAATATGAACACCATGCTTCAAAGTGGAATCCCAATGATCAAAGTAATTGAGCTTACCGCCGAGGTGGTGGATAACATTATTTACGCCGATATCCTGCGCAAAGTGGAAGAATTAGTAAAAACAGGAACCCCACTTTCCGATGCTCTTGCTCGCGACCGGGAATATATTCCTGGAATAATGATTCAGATGATTAAGATCGGAGAAGAAACAGCTGAACTCGGAAACATTCTTGATACGCTTGCTAAATTCTACCAACGTGAAGTGGTAACAGCCGTCGACACATTGGTTGACCTTATCGAACCTGTTATGATAGTGATGCTTGGTCTTGGTGTGGCATTCCTCCTAGCTTCTGTGCTTATCCCTATCTACAACATTAGTTCAGCGATTTAACAATATAAAAAGATCAATTTCTCCTAAAGTTTATGCTTGCATTTAAAAATGGGGAAGTCTACAATTATCTGCAATGATTAAAGAAAATAAAAACAAAAGCACTCATGAATTAGTAATGTTCCTGGTACAGGAAATCATGGGTATGAAGAATCATATTGGCAGTTTGAAGACAAGTATGAGTGAGCTAAATGGTAAATTGGATACTCTTGAAACAAAGGTCGACAAAGGTCGACAAAGGTTTCAAAGAAATGGACTTGAGATTTAAGGAAATAGACACACAATTAGTTGATATCAAAGACATTCTTGTGGGTGTTGGAGACATCATCAGCCCAATAGCTGAAATGGTATACGACCACCAAAAGAGGCTTGAAGTTCAACCTTTGAGGTGAGATCACAGTTTTCCACATCATTGTTGTTGCTTTTCAAAAATGGCTGTATAATAAAAGCACTACAGGTCGAGGCATGGTATCAATTATGATATTATGCCAAAAAATAAAAAAGATTCTAACAATATATTATTACGCATTATCAAGAATTAATATTTAAAATGAAAACAAATCTAAAAAAAGGATTCACACTTATCGAACTTTTGGTCGTTATTGCAATTATCGGTATTTTGTCATCAGTTGTTCTTGCTTCACTTAATACTGCTCGAAACAAAGGTGCAGATGCAGCGGTGAAATCAAACTTGAATGGTATTCGAGCTCAGGCTGAACTTTGGTACGACAATAACGGTAATACTTATGGACCAACCGTTGCTGATACCTCATGTACTGGTGCCGGAACAAGTCTCTTGTCTGATAACAATGTAAAAAATGCTATTGCTGCTGCAACAGCTCAGAAAGCAACAGGAGCAAATGTTTGTATTGCAAGTTCAACAGCATGGGCCGTTAACATGCCACTTAAAGGTTCAGCAGGAAACTGGTACTGTCTTGATTCATCAGGATATGCTACTACAACAGGGTCGAATACACTTGGAGCAACAGACTCTAGCTGTCTATAAAATTATATAGTTTGTATCATATTGTATCGAATAAAAACCACCTCACACGAGGTGGTTTTTTGTGATATATTATATGTATTATATATAATACAGGTTAGAAAAATTAACATTTAAAATGAAAATAAATCTAAAAAAAGGATTCACACTTATCGAACTTTTGGTCGTTATCGCAATTATCGGTATCTTGTCATCAGTAGTTTTAGCTTCACTTAACAACGCTCGAAACAAAGGTGCAGATGCAGCGGTAAAATCAAACTTGAATGGTATTCGAGGTCAAGCAGAGCTTTGGTACGACACTAACAGTTATGTTTACGGACCAACCGTTGCTGATACCTCATGTACTGGTGCCGGAACAAGTCTCTTGTCGGATAATAATATAAAGAATGCTATTGCTGCTGCAACAGCTCAGAAAGCAACAGGAGCAAATGTTTGTATTGCAAGTTCAACAGCATGGGCCGTTAACATGCCACTTAAAGGTGCAACTGGAAAATGGTATTGTATTGACTCTACTGGATTTTCTACTACAACAGGCTCGAATACACTTTCAGGTACAGATGCTAACTGTCTGTAATCTACCGTTAGCCTGCGGCGAGGTTTAACCTCATCGGTAACAAAACCACTCAGAAATGGGTGGTTTTTTGTTTGGTGATGAGGTTAAACCTCATCTTTCATCGATCATCCAGTCTTTAAGAAGTGAATTAAAGTCGGATGTGGATTCAAAATAGTGAGGGAAGGCTGCTCTATTAAGAATCACTGATTCTTGTCTTTTGACACCTTTATATTCATGAATACTTGAGTAGGAATAAGTATTTAAAAATTCACACGCTCGAGCTTTGTCGGCTATTTTCTTTTCTTTCCATCCCAAATCAATTATCCCAACTGGATTAAGATGAATGTAAGCAAAAAGATATTTTAAGTAATTGTCATTATTAACATACTGAGATTTGAATGTTCCTTCAAAAAGAGATCCTGTTCGATGATGTTTGATATTAAAATACCCAGTGAAGCCGTTTGAGATTTTTTTCATAAATAGACTTATCCCTCCATCTATCTTTTCTTTCAGTAAAATATGAAAATGATTAGGCATTAGACAGTAAGCACCAATATCAACAAGTGTATCAAGTCTATTTGTTGTCAATGCTTCTGTTAGTGACCAGTTCTTTTCTACTTTGTGCAATTCAACAGGCAGAGAAGAATTACAAAGATAAAGCAAAGCCACGAATCGATCGTATTCTTTTCCATCATTAAAAATAACTCGACGGTCGACACCTCGATTATAAACATGATAAAATTCACCTGTTGTTAGTTTGTTTTTTCGTGACATGTCGATGAGGTTTAACCTCATCCCAATCATATACAAGTAAAGGTAAAGTATTTCTAAAAAAAACCTCAATTAATATTCAGGATGAGGTTTCACCTCATCGGTTGTGCTATAATTCATGCATGAATAAAAAAGGGTTTACATTAATTGAAATTCTTACAACGGTAGCCATTCTTGCAATTTTATCTGCTGTTGTACTTTCAAGTCTCAATAACGCGCGGATTCGAGGCCGGGACTTGAAGCGTGTAGCTGACATCAAACAGATTCAGCAAGCGCTCGAAAACTATTTCGATGCGTGTTACAGCTACCCTTCCGATTTAAGTGCTTTCAATGGCACTGATTGCAAAGGCAATAAGCTTATTCCAAGTGTTCCCAAGGATCCTCTTGATAAAACTGACTACATTTATTCTAATATAAACGCTACCGACCCAGCTCAGCCCGTAGGTTTCTATCTTTGTAGTAAGAAATTTGAAAAAGCTGAAAATGTACCCAAAAATAAGGCGAACGTAATGAAATTTCCTTGCGGGTGCAACGGCGGTTCATGTACTGATCCTGCTACTGGTAGTAATAGGCTTATTTACGACGTAGTCGGCGGAACATACTAACATGATATCTTACTTTATTTTTCCTTTGGCACTGCTTGGCTTGATAGTAGGTAGTTTTTTGAATGTCGTGATCTTGCGCCACAACACCGGAAAGGGAATTAACGGCCGCTCGGGGTGCTTCTCTTGTGGTAAAACACTTCGCTGGTACGAACTTATTCCTGTGCTTAGTTACGTATTTCAGAAAGGAAAATGTACAGGATGTAAAAGCCATGTCTCACTACAGTATCCTTTAGTTGAACTTTTAACCGCGTTTTTGTTTGGTATTGCTGCATATATTGAAACTGATCCGATCGTGCTCACACTTACTCTTATAGCTTTTTCTTTTTTAGTGGTGATTGTGGTGTACGATTTGAAACACACTATTATTCCAGATCGTTTTTCTTTTTTCTTTGGTCTTACTGCGCTCATTCGACTTTTTGTCATCGAAGGCAATGCACTCTTTCATTTCCCTGGTATTCTTGATTTGCTAGCAGGCCCTCTCATCGCGCTACCTTTTTTCTTGATCTGGCTAGTCTCACGAGGGCGATGGATGGGATTTGGTGATAGTAAGCTCGGACTCGGTATTGGCTGGTTTTTGGGTTTTATCAATGCCGTTTCTGCTGTGTGCTTAGCATTTTGGATTGGTGCAGCCATCAGTCTTGTTATTATTGGTGTAACCAAGCTTAGAGAACACTTCGGTAAGAAAAATCACTCACTTTCTCTTAAAAGCGAAATTCCCTTTGCTCCCTTTCTCGCTCTTGGATTACTTGTGGCATATATTATTCACATTGATTTCTTACATCTGGATATCCTACTGTCGCTTTGGTAAACCGATGAGGTTAAACCTCATCGGTTATGGTACAATAAATTCAAATGTTAAAACGATCTCGAGGATTTTCATTGATAGAACTTTTAGTAGTAATGGCGATCTTTATCGTGATTACCACTGTCGTACTTTTCAATCAAAGTAAGTTTTCAAGTAATGTTAATCTCACTAATGAGGCGTATGCAGTAGCAGGTCACATTCGTGAAGCTCAGGTGTACGGAACACTGGTGGGAGGAGTTTCTGCATCATTTACTGCTGGATATGGAATTTATTTCCACACTGTCTCGGGCGTATTCACATATGATCTTTTTGTTGATAACAATACTAACAGTAAATATGACGCGGGTGATATTATATTACACACATACACACTTGCAAACGGCGTCACTAAAAAATCTCTCAACACCGAATTTTCATTCACTGACACGAGGCAACCAACTGATTCAACAGTTGTTTTTTTCAGACCGTTTCCTGAAGCAGTAATTAAAGACATTACCGATGGATATAGTGCTAAAAATCAAGAAATTACTTTGGTGTTAAAATCAGCGCTTGGAAACAAAACAAAACAAATTGTTGTTTCAAGCGTGGGTGTAATATCGATATATTAATAAGAATATGAAAAAAATTATTAAAAATTCAGATTCCGGCCTAAGATGCCGCCGGAATGACCGAGGATTCACTCTTATTGAGATTATGGTGGCCGTTTCGATTTTTGTTATTGTGATGCTCATTGCTATTGGTGCTCTTATAAATGCAGTTGATGCAAACAGAAAAGCGCAGGCACTAAGTAATGTTATTAATAATGTGAACTTCTCGCTCGAAAGTATGATTCGAGACATCCGTACCGGTACGCAGTATTCGGTAAGCGGAACTTCTTTTACCTTTCACGACACCTTCGATAATGTTATTACTTACAATCTTAACTCGCAGAAGATTTTAAAAAGTGTCGGAGTAAATTTTGGCGCAACGCATCAACCTGTGGGAGGTTTTATTACAAGTACTCAAGTGGTTATTGAATCACTCGATTTTACTTTGCAGGGAGGAGGTAAAGGAGATGGGCAACCAGCAGTGTTGATTCATATCAGTGGAAAAGCCGGGAATGGGAAGACCACTTCATCATTCAAGGTTGAGACGTTAGTAACTCAGCGTTTGCTTGATCCAGATGTATAATATATGAAAAAAAATAACACTCACGCATTTACTTTAGTTGAAACATTAGTAGCGATTGCTATTTTGATGCTTGCCATTCTTGGCCCCTTTACTATTATTGCTTCAAGTTTGAAAAATGCTTTTTCCGCCCGCGATCAGATGACTGCTTATTATTTAGCTCAGGAAGGAATTGATTATATTCGATTTGTTCGAGATAATGTTAATTTGAGCAATCCAAGCAAGGATAGTACTAAGGGCTTCACTTGGAATGATTTTTACACATCTATGCTGGGTGCGTGTGGCGGTAGCGAAACATGTGATTTGAGCGATGTCCGTCAATTAGTAACAAGCACAGATATTTCAAGTAGTGCAATCTTTTTTCCTG
>JAYTST010000048.1:0-4180 GCA_043745565.1 bacterium | reverse complement strand
CCGGCTTTGGTCGAAAATTTATGCATGCCTTCGGCATTAGAAATCTCTCGTCCTGATTTTTGTAGTTCAAAAATCAGGACGAGAAGCCCGTTTGAATATTTTATGCGAGCGCTTTAGCGATGCAGGAAAATCCAAACAGGAAACCATCCCTGTAAGGGAAGAGTCCTGGCGGGTCCATTCAAATTCTAATCTGAAAAGTTGACAAAAGATATAAAGATGATACAGTAAAAAACGAAATGAGTAAATTAGCATGGTCTTTCGTTGTTATGATAGGGCTCAGTAGCCTTGCAGTTTTTACATTCACCAACGCAGATGGAGAAATACTCATTCTGGGTACAGTCATCTGCGTAGCGATCTCAATCGGAGAACGCGTGCGGAGTAGGTAATCATCAGTGAGTGATATGGGTCTCCGCGATGCATCGCGGGGACCCATTTTGTATCTATTATAATCATTAATCTTAATATCTCTACAAAAAACTGCTATACTATATACATGAGACACCTCGAAGAATATAGTGAACCATCCGAAGCAGAGGAAGCAATTTCTGCTGCAGCGCTACAATACGAAGGAGAATTATTTACAGGAAGAAGTCACGCGGAAGCTTTAGGAAAATTGGAAGCTGAAAAACCTCATTACGATATCGACAAGGTGAAGGATGGTTTTGTAACAAACAAAAATCGATTTGTAGGTCGGGAAGAAGCCCTTCAATTAGCAAAAAATACAAAACAGGTTACAAGTGGCCCTTTTAGACGAAGTAAAAATCTACTTTCGAGTGAAGACGTTATGAGGTTTGAGTAGTAATTTAATTTTGTTATACTTAATTTCGAAAGGAGGACATCTTCATGTCTTTACATAAAGCACCTGGTTCATTGAATCAATTGCGAGCTGAAAAAACGGGGAAGCAACTTCCGACGCGACGTCGAACAAAATGTAGACACTGCACTACAATTTTAAGTCAGTACAACAAAACGGGAATGTGCGCGCATTGCAGAGAAGTTATTCTTCAAAGCGAGCGTAATCCGCGTATTTTTGGAAAGTTGATGGGCTCGCGGCGGTAAAAAACGAAAAATAATGAATCCTAACCACTTCGAGTACGACAACACCATTGTCCTCTACTCGAAGTTTTTAATTTCCCGTAACAGTGTGAATTTCTTTAGCTTCTTCGCCGTTATGACTGAAATGAAAATGATAGTAAGGATTAGACATGATAGCGAGTGCAATGGAAGTGGAAAGAATTGAAACGTTTCGAAAGGTGATATTGAGCGAATGAAAATCAAAAATAAAAATACCAAGTAAAAGTCCTGACGCTGCTACACTTGGAATAAAAATACGATACCCCGAAAGAAGCCAGAGGCCGATTATCTGTTCACCGATTCCCCAACTAAACAGCAATAGAGAATCGGGAACCATATCGCGCATAAAACTAGGGAAGTAAGAAAGCCATGGATCGGGATTTACAAACGCTGAAATTGAAGCAAAAAGAAAAGTAAATGCAACACCGAAACGGAGAAGGAACCAGACGATTTTTGTTTCTTCAGGATTGTTGTTCATTTATTTATTTTATCACAATACTTTTTTAATTTCATTAAACCATATCCCATAACCGTCTCCGGATGGGTGAACAAAATCATTAGCATAATACTTTGCCTTATTTTGATTGAACAGAGTATCGACGCCTGCAGAATAAAGATCGACATAGGTCACGCTGTGCATTGCTCCTTGTTTGATATAAATGTCACGGATCTTTTTGGTTTGGTTGGTCCAGATAAATCCTGTGAAAGGCGGGAAGAAAGGAGCCTGACCGACATCTCCACTGTGAAGAATTAAAATGTGGTCACTCACCGATTTTGCTTTGGTAAGCAGAGCATCAAGATCAGCTTCAACGTGCTCGGGCTTACTTAAACGCAAAATGTCATTTCCACCAATTTGAATAATAAGAAGTTCAGCTTTTTTAAAATCTGCTGCATTAAAATTCACCTGCAGTTCGTGAATTTTCTGGCCGTTAATTCCTTTGTTGATAATACGCGCGTGGGGCTGTTCATTTCCAAAACGACCAGCAACTGATTGATGAGCATCATTGCTACCTGTTCCCACAGCAGTACTATCACCAATAAAAATAATCGTTGATGTTGCATTTAAGGGTTGCTGCTCGTAGGGTCGGGAGTTTTTGATAAGCACTTCAGAGCGTCGAAGAAGGAAAACGACTCGAATTGTTTCGTAGGCAATAAAAATACCGATAACACAGGTAATAAAAATAAAGAAGTTTTTGAGTGTAACCATAATTAAGCAAGCACTTCTTCTATTATTGTCTTGACCAAAGTTCCGTCAGCTTTGCCTTTAAGATCTTTCATTACTTCTTTCATAAGTATTCCTGCGCCTGCTTTGTCGCTTATAGCTAGTTCTGTTTTTTTCTTTTCGACATGCGCACGTACATCATCTTCAGACATTTGTGCGGGAAGATAGACTTGAAGAGTGTCAAGTTCAGCTTGCTCACTTGAAGCGAGGTCCGCCCGGCCACCATCAGTGAATTGTTTGATAGAATCTTTTCGCTGTTTTACCGCTCGACTTATAAGAGCGAGAACATCCTCGTCGTTCAATTCATCTTGAGGTTTTTTACCCTTACTGACTAATTCGTTAGTAAAAGAAGTTAATAATCCTCTGATCACTGAAAGTTTTACTTGGTCTTTTGCAATCATTGCTTCTTTAAGACTGGCCTTAATGGTTTGATGTAACATAAGTCAAATAATAGTATAATCGATACATGAACACAACTTCAATTACTATCCTTATTGCAATGGTCACCATTGTAATTGTTATATTGCTACGAACCAAAAAGGTGGAAGTTAAAGACGATTCGCGTGCAATTGAACTTTTGCTTAATCAAATCAATGAACTTTCAAGAACAGTGGACTCAAAACTCGGCGAATCTTCAAAACATATTCAAAGTACTTTGTTACAACAGTCGAACAATTCCATAAAAATCATCCAAGACATTACTGAAAAATTGACACGCCTTGATGAAACCAACAAACAAGTCATTGGCTTTACTGATCAGCTTCAATCGCTTCAGGATATTTTAAAAAATCCTAAACAGCGCGGGATTCTTGGCGAATACTATCTCGAGACATTACTTAAAAATGTTCTTCCGCCTGGAAGTTTTGAAATGCAGTATAAGTTGGGAAAAACGGAAGATGACAAAGAGTTAATAGTGGACGCGGTAGTTTTTGTAAAAGAAAAGATCATTCCCATCGACTCGAAGTTCTCGCTTGAGAATTATAACCGAGTAATTGAAGAACACGATCCGGCTGAAAAGAAGCGACTTGAGACGCTGTTTGTGAATGATTTGAAGATGCGTATTAGCGAAACGTCGAAATATATTCAACCAAGCAAGGGAACACTTGATTTTGCATTTATGTTTATTCCGCACGAAGCTATTTATTATGATCTCTTAATCAACAAAATTGGTGCACTCAAAGATGAGAACGAAAACCTTATTCAACGAGCCGCTTCAAAATATCATGTTATTATCGTTTCACCCACATCATTTTTAGCCTATCTCCAAACCGTACTTCAAGGCTTGAAAGCAATGCAAATAGAAGAAACAGCAAAAGATATCGTTAAACGAGTTGAAGAACTTGGGAAACATCTAAAAGCCTATGAGGAATATCACATCAAATTAGGTAATTCGCTTGGCACAAC
Organism: bacterium; assembly: GCA_043745565.1. Classification (GTDB taxonomy): domain Bacteria; phylum Patescibacteriota; class Minisyncoccia; order Phycocordibacterales; family CALRBL01; genus CALRBL01. Next base: position 480 of record JAYTST010000048.1, on the reverse strand, counting down.
AGTAAGTCATTTCAATGCATCAGGAAAAGAACTTAAAAAGATCGATAAAGATGTGATGCGGATCGCGAGTGTAGCGCCAGGCATTGAAACTATTATCATCGATGGACCTGTTAAAGAGGAGTAAATATGTTATAATTGGTAGGTAACGTTATTAGATAAATTCAATTAATTTTATGGCAAAAAAAATATCAACCATTGCGGGTATTGTCTTCGCGCTTATTGGAATCCTGGGTTTTTTTCCTAATGGAATCGTGGGAATAGGAGGGTTTTTTGAGGCAAATACTGCGCATAATATTGTTCACCTTCTTTCTGCAGTAGTATTCTTTATTGCAGCTTCCAAGGATGAACGAGTAGCCTCAATGACGCTTACCATCTTTGGTGTTGTATATCTTCTTGTCGCGCTTCTCGGTATTGTGCAGTCAGATCAGGGAATGGCTAACATCCTTGGTATTATCCAAACCAACACTGCTGATACCTACC
>JAYTST010000047.1:0-4330 GCA_043745565.1 bacterium | reverse complement strand
TAGCTCAGTTGGTAGAGCAACACTTTTGTAAAGTGAAGGTCCTCGGTTCGAATCCGAGAGGCGGCTCAAAGAAAGCTATTTTTTAGTTGAGCTTGCAGTCTCTGCGTCTTTGGCTGTTTTTTCTGCTTCAAGTTTAAGTTTCATAATGGCAGGAACGGTGGTTTCAAGAGTGTTGAGATCCTTAAAGCCATAATAGGGTTCATTGTTAATGATCATGGCCGGCAGTTTTTCTTCGACATGATAGATTGAGATCAGAGTCTTTACTGCCGCTTCATCTGATTGGTAATCGAAAGAATAAATACGCATCAAAGGGTATTTTTCGTGGAGGGCATCCAGAACAAATCCTGCTTTTTCACATTCAGGGCAATCTGCATTTTTTGAATAAAAATAAAGAATAAAGGTAGGCTTCACCCCGCACTTTTCGGTCACCTTTTTCATCAAAAGGTAGTCCTTGATTTCGAGAAGATAATAGTAACGTTTGAGGTTGGTGATCTCGATATTATTCGGGCTATTTTGGCTCGCTGCGTACGAAAGCTTGTTGCCGAGTTCTCCTAATTCACGCGTCAGAAAAGTGTTGTTAACGTCGCGACAAAGGGTTTCTTCAAGTAAGGCTGATTGAGTTTCGCTTGAGAGGATGTTCAAGGAAAGGCTTTGTTCGACTGACCGCACTTCTTCAATTCTTTTATCATTGAGGGAATTGCTGATATAGATGGCAGTACCAAAAATGGTAAGAGTAATGAGGAAGGTGAAAATATATTTTTTGGTGTTGATTATCGCCATGTTATTTTTTTTGAAAAGACAGTATTAAAAGTAGCTCGAGCTAACCACAAAGGAACAAGAAAGACATATAATCCGAGATAGTAAAACAATTCTTTGCCGATCAAATTTTTCTCTTTGGCCATTCGGTTTGAAAGAATGAGAATGGTGACATTCAAAATAAGACCAAAGAGAGCCATCCAAATGAAAACACCGGTATTAAAATAAAACCAGTTGAAAGTAATATGCGGAAAATGGAGACTGAAGCCCACGGCTTGATATTTGGCGATGCTGTGTGAAATTCTTACGCCAATACCCCATAAAAAGCGACTTGAAGCATACAATGTGATGAAGATCGATAGGGTAGCTAAAGGTAGGATAAATATGCCTATATTTCCATATTTAGGGTTGAAAAACATTTGTTTATAGTCAATAGCGTTATTGAGAAAACCGTATGACCATCTGACTCGTTGTTTGTAGAGATCTTTAAGCTTAGCCGGAGCTACTGTGTAAACATGAGCAGAGACTGAATCGACTATTTTATAGTGGTTTAACTGCATTCTCAAGGCAAGTTCCATATCCTCGGTGTGATGTGCCATACGATAACCTCCAAGATCCTTAAAAACCTTTAATCGAAAGATCGAGAAGGGACCGGGCGTAACGTACATTGCTCCCATCGAAGAGAGGATTCTACGAAAGAGAAGACCCCAGGTGTATTCCATTTTTTGAATGTGCTGAAGAATATTTTTTGGTTTAGAGATTTTTATCGAAGGGGTCACCGCCATTGTCGTACTGTCCTCAAAAAAGGGAATCATTAGTTTTAAGGCATCAGTATTGACGAATGAGTCAGCGTCAAGACAACCCACCAACTCGCTGTTTATCTTTGAGAGTCCAAAATTAAGTGCTGAGAACTTGCTACCTTCGTTTTTCTTAGTGAAGACTTGAACTTGGGGATGGTGCTGATACTGACTGATCATTTCAAGAGTTCGGTCGCTTGAACCATCATCAATGAGAATAAGCGAAAGCTTGTCTTTCGGATAATCAAGAGCCAAAAGGGATTTGATGGTACCGATGACAGTGGTCTCTTCGTTGAAGCTTGGTACGATGATTGATACCGTGGGGAAGGAGGTAATTTCCTTTTTGAGCATCAATTCTTCTTCTTTCACCGCCTCATATATTTCAAAGTAGGTAATAAAAATAAAAACCTCAAAAAAGAGCATGGTAAAAAGGGAAAAATAAAGGATTATTGAAGGAATATCGAATATAAGCGACATTATTTCATCATAGCTTTATATGGGGCTTTTTTCAACTTTCTGCTATAGTAGGAATTACTTCTTGTAATAGAAAGAACAATGAACAGTGAAATTATAAAAAAAGGGCACCTACATCCTGTAACGACTATCATTCGAGAAATCGGCGCCTTTTTTAATGAGCAAGGTTTTGAAATCGCTTTCGGTCCTGAGCTTGAAAGCGAGTATTATAATTTCGATGCGTTGAATTTCCCGAAGCATCATCCTGCACGTGACATGCAAGATACGTTTTGGATAAAAGGTAAAAATGATGCCGAGCGAAAATTATTGAGAACTCACACTTCGAATGTGCAAATCCGCTACATGGAACACAACAAGCCACCTTTTCGCATTATCGGTCCTGGAAAAGTATTTCGAAACGAAGCAACTGATGCAACGCACGAAGTACAATTTCACCAAATCGAAGCGCTTGTGATTGATAAAGATATTTCACTTGCACAGCTCAAAGGAATTTTAGCGGGACTTTTCAAACGACTTTTTGGTGATGACGTTGAAATTCAGTTTCGCCCGAGCTTTTTCCCGTTTACTGAACCGTCTGCTGAGGTGTTTATGAAAATGAATATCAACGGAAAGGAACGCTTACTTGAAATGGGTGGCGCAGGGCTAGTGCATCCAAATGTTCTTGAAGTCGCAGGCATTGATCCTAAAGAATGGCGAGGGTTTGCATTCGGCTTCGGTTTGGATCGTATTGTCATGTTGAAATACGGCATCGACGACGTACGTCTCCTTTATTCAGGCGATCTTCGTTTAGTTAATCAATTTTAATATATGAAGATTTCTTACCAGTGGCTTCAGACTTACTTTAGAGATCCACTTCCTTCGGTTGAAAAAGTTACCGAGGCGTTTGGTTTACATCTTTCTGAGATTGAGTCAGTTGAAGAAATAAAATCAGATTCAGTATTTGACGTCAAAATTCTTCCCGATCGTGCGCCCTATGCACTTTCACACCGCGGTTTTGCTTATGAACTTTCAGCCATTTTGAAATTAGAACAAAAAAGTAAAAAATCTGTAGCTGTTGATGAAAAAAGATCCCTTAAAACAATGGTCACCATTGTAAATAACGAATTATGTAAACGTTACATGGTGCGTCGTATACAAGGAATTAACGTTGAACCATCGCCTGAATGGCTTAAAGATAAACTTGAAGTGGTTGGTCATCGTTCGATTAATTCAATCGTCGATCTTCTTAATTACACCATGCTCGACATGGGGCAGCCACTTCACGTATTTGATGCAGACAAAGTGATGGGAGCTATTTCAGTACGAACTGCTCAAACGGGCGAGAAAATGACAACCCTTGATGGAAAAGAGCTAACACTCGATGAATCTATGCTTGTGATCGCTGACGAAGAAGGAGTACTCGCGCTTGCGGGAATTAAGGGTGGTAAAAAAGCTGAAGTAACTTCTGAAACAAAAAATATTATTATTGAATCTGCCAATTTTGAACCTACATCTATTCGAAAGACTTCGGGAAAAGTAGCAATTAAAAATGATTCCTCAAAACGTTTTGAAAATGGTATTACTTGTGAATTTGCGGAAAAAGGAATGAACGAAGTTACTGCCCACATTAAAGCGTTAAATACATCTTGTGAAATTGGAGAAATCTCAGATGATTACTTCAAAAAGGAAATTCCTTTAAAAATGGAAATTGAAACGACATTCATTACTGATGTTCTTGGTGTTTCGGTAAGTGATGAGGAAATTATTGATATTTTGAGACGACTTGAAATTGAAGTTGAAAATAAAAAAGGATTATTGGTCTTAACCATTCCTTTTGAACGACTTGATTTGAATATTCGAGAAGACATCGTCGAGGAAGTGGGTCGTTTGTACGGATATGAAAAGCTTCCATTAAAACCGCTTTCGAAAAAATACAATTATCCGCGCGCTGAAAAGAATTTTTATCATATCCAAAAAATAAAAGACATTCTAGTTAAGAATGAATTTTCGGAGGTATTTACGTACAGTCTGGCAGCAAAAGGGGATTTTGAAATCGAAAAGTCCATGGCGTCTGACAAGAATTTCTTGCGCACCAATCTTACCGACGGCGTGTCTTCTGCGCTTTCAATGAATCTCCACAATGCGCCACTTCTTGGTTTGGATCAAATTAAATTATTTGAAATTGGAAGTGTCTTTCCGAAAGTTGGTGAACACGTCGCACTTTGTATTGCCGTTCTAAATACAAAAAGTTTTAAAGGTGAAACGGTGAATGAATTAATTCGCCAAACGCGTGAGGTTTTGCTTAAAGAAATTGATGCAAAAGT
>JAYTST010000046.1:0-17243 GCA_043745565.1 bacterium | reverse complement strand
TTTTCGAGAAACAAACCTCCATTGCTAGTTGGAAATATTGAGGGGATATTAATCATTTTTCTCAATTTTTCAATTGCCTCTATTTCTTTCTGTATCTTTTCCTTGTGGGACTTATTATATTTTTTAAGAAATAAAATACCTTGATCAGTTTTTACCAAAAAATGATGATCTTGTGTGGTGAACTTTGAGAAAGACATCTCAAACTTTCTAACAGACAAGATTTTACTTATGGGATAATTTTGTGTAAGAGTTTTCTTAATATCCTCTAATTTAATTAAATCTTCAGCTTTATTCTCGGCATCTATTACAGCATCGTAAATACTACAAATCCTTCCTGCCGTAAATAGACTTATATCGCCTACCAAAATCAGATCCTCTAGCGAACAGTTAAGTAACTCAGGAATATTTGGAGTATTACCCGTATGAACTGAGATATAAGCTCCCTTTTCGAAACTAGAATCATAAGCTCCATTGACGCACTGTATCCTTCTCACCCCATTCCCTACGACATCACCGATGATACTTTCGATTTCCCAAAAAGAATCTCTTATTTCAATTACTCCTGCATTAACAAACTCCATAACTTCACTGATAAAATGAGGATTGCAATCATCCTTAAAATTATCTTTTATAAAAATCTTTATACAAGAAGATAAATGAGGTATATTTTCGTCAATAATCCACCGAGCTAATCTCTGAGCTTTAAAGAGGGCATTGTCACCACTACCTATGAATATCACTTCGTTATGTAAGAAATCTATTTTTTGGAATTCTAAAAACTTCTTGAATGTGTGGTCATAATACTCTCTTTTTTTATCAAACACCTTTTCTGGGAGAAGCCTCTGTCGTACCCCTGTAGCCAGCACAACTTTATCAACCATTTCTACCACAATGTTTTCTCCATTAAAAATTTTAAAATCACCTTCTGGACCTTTCTCTATCTTGGTAATTTGATTTGTTTTGATATCAAATAAAGGGTATCGCTTAAGAATATCATCTTGAAAATACTTTTGAAGTTCAGGTCCAAGCTTTGTACCATTAACCAAAAACTTAAGTTGTTCTGGGCACTTTGATTTAACATTCTCAACATATAAATTGTGTGTGATTTGCTGAGGACATATTTTCCCAGCAGAATCAAATATGGACGCAGAGTCTGGAGCAACAACATGAGAACCTACCACTTTTTCATAGAAAGTTATTCCTGCTGGTCCTGATCCGATTATTGCTAATTTCATATTGTTCATAATTTTAACATTTTGATCGGTCTTGGTCTCGAACTGATAATACGCATTAAAATATAGCTTTATTGTGTTTGACAAAAATCACAAAAGTTCGAGTCCATGACTCGTTCAAAAAATATGTTGAGAAATATGATCGATTTAGCTGTCTCGGTCTATCTCACATGACTGCTGCGGGACTTGGACTCGAACCAAGATACACAGATCCAGAATCTGTAGTCCTACCATTAGACGATCCCGCAATTATTTCTCCCTTTCGTCTCTATAACTGTCTCGCTACAATAGCTTTTTTTGAGTGAATAATCAACAAATTACAATGGTCACCATTGTCATTTTTTCTTTCCATTACCTGAAGCCACTTTAACAAACTCAGTAAAAAGTGGGTGTGGGCGAAGAGGGCGAGCGAGGAATTCAGGATGGAATTGTGCTCCGAGGAAAAAGGGGTGCTTTGATTTTGGAAGCTCTGCGATTTCCATAAGTGCGCTGTCAGGCGATGTCCCCGAGAAAATCATTCCGCGTGCGACAAGATGGTTGATGTATGCTGAATTTACTTCATAACGATGGCGATGGCGCTCGATAATAGTTCCCTCTTTGGTCATGTACCACTTTGCGGTTCGATAGGCAGTTTCGGCGATACTTCCCTTTTTCAAAATACACGGATAACTTCCAAGTCGCATCGAGGCACCGTAACGTCCTTCTGCTAAATGTTTTTTCTGATGTTCCATAATATCAATAACCAGATGCGCACTCTTTGTCGTAATTTCTGAAGTGTGGGCATCGAGAAGCTCTGCAACATTACGCGCATATTCGATAATCATGAGTTGCATTCCATAACAAATACCAAAGTATGGAATCTTCTTCTCGCGAGCATAGCGTATAACATTAATCATCCCTTCAATACCTGTCGCACCAAAACCGCCCGGAACCAGAATACCACCAACTTTCCCTAATTTAGTATGAAGTAACTTTTTAAGTGACGCAGGGTTTTTATTTTCGAAGTCTTTCGCATTCACCCAAGTTAAAACAGGTTTCAACCCTTGCTGATATGACGAAAATTTAAGTGCTTCAATTACCGAAACATACGCATCAGAAAGAACGAAATCTCCGGTATCAAAATATTTTCCTACCACAGCGATATTTACCTCGCGTAGTTTCTTCGACGCTGAGTGAGGAACCGTGGTAATAAATTTCTTCCAGGCGCTGAGTTCCGTTTTTCGCGCAGGAAGATGAAGTTCTTTTGAGAGCATGTCGCCGATACGATCACGCTCGAAATTGATTGGCACGTCATAAATACTTTCAATGTCGGGAGCTGAGATAACGTTGCCGATCGGTATGTTACATGAAAAAGCAATTTTCTCTTTTCGTTTTTTATCAAGCGGCACTTCACTTCGAGCGATCACGAAATTAGTTTGCACACCGTATGACTGGAGCTGACGAATAGCATTCTGCGTTGGTTTTGATTTCATTTCACCGAGCTTACCTGGGATTGGAAGAAACGATACTAGTAAAAAAGTCACATCGTCAGGATATTTAATTTTAATTACACGCGCTGCTTCGATGAACATTATGTTTTGATAATCCCCCACCGTTCCACCAATTTCGATAATGGTAATATCCGAGCGTTTAGTGCGTGAGCTATTTTCATATCGATCAACGATTTCGTCTCGAATAGTATCCGCATCGATGCATTTGCCTTTAAAACCAAGACTTCGTTCTTTATCAATGACATGCTTGTAAACCATTCCCGATGTCATGTAATCTTCTTCGGATAAATCACGATTCATAAAACGTTCGTAGTTGCCCATGTCTTGATCGGTTTCAAGCCCGCTATTTAAAACAAAAACCTCACCGTGTTCGGTGGGGTTCATTGTGCCTGCGTCGACGTTTAAGTAAGGGTCGGCTTTGACGATATTAACTTTGTAACCTTTAGCTTCAAATATAGTGCCGATCGATGAGGTGGTGATTCCTTTACCTACTCCGGACATCACTCCTCCGACGACGAAAATATATTTGTGTCTCATTTCAATATTTTACCACCACCACTAAAAGCTGTCACCTCCTTTTGTGTTGTCATTTTATTTGACATTAAAGATAAGTTGATGCATTGTATACCTTGAAAAACAACCTCAACCCGCTATTTGAAAAATGAATACTAATGAAACTGTCGATGAAATGGATATGTTCCTACGCGCTGCACTTGAAGCGATTAGCCTACGATTTAGCATTAACTTCGTAAAAAACCCCGCCAACCAAGTCTTTACTTTTACGCCGATTCCCGCCGAAAAATGTAGGTTGGAAGTACTTTTATGGAAAATCCTCTCGGCGTATCTTTGGATCTACGTAATTGCCGTCGTCGCATTTTTTGCTATCGGATGGAATTGTTATTTTGATCACAAACCTAAGCCGGGATTACTTTGTTTGGTGGTTGGTACTTTCTTCCTAGTGACGGCATTTCTTCACACCCGAAAGTTTGTACTTCCTGGTGAACCTATCCTTGCTGTGCAGAAAATCGCACTGTCTTGGAAACGATATCGTAGAATCGCACTTAACACAGGTTTCGTCGATACTCTTGCCACAGGAATAGCGATACACTGTGATTTAAGAACGATGGATGTTAATTCGCCATCTTTCGATGAAATTCTTTTCCAGGCGTATCGCTCACGCTCGCTCACACTTACCGACAAAAAGGATTTTAAGCGCGTCGAGCTTCTTCAAGAACTGATGGATGTGATTGATACCAAAGTCCCTAAGCGAAAAAGCTATCCGCATCGGATAATCGTTCCTATGTAACTTAATTCACCCGCAACATCACCAGACCGCGTCGCACTTACAACAGTGTGCGCGGTCTTTTTTATACTTTGATATAACGCATCACGGCGAGATAACTTGAAATAATTCCAAGAATAATTCCTGAGCCGAAAATTATTAAACCAATTTGGCCAATATTTGAAAGATAGTAAGTAAATAGATTAAGACCTGTCCCCAAAGTATAGGTAAGTGGGCCAACCCAAAATGCGATCGGATATGCGATAAGAAGTGTAATGGTTGCCCCAATAATTCCGTATAATACTCCCACAATCACAAATGGCCCTTTGATGTACCTCGCCGAGGCACCAACTAAACGCATCACTGCAATTTCATCTTTAGATACATAAATGGCAAGTCGAACGGTATTAAACGTAATGAGAATAGAAATAAATACAAAGAAAATAGCGAGGAATAATCCTAGACGCTCGGACGAACGGATAATTCGGGTGAGTGCATCAATAGCATCTTTATTCTGTTGGTAACTGGCTTTTTTAATGATACCGACAGTATTGTCTCCTGAAAGATTTTTAGTTTGAATATAATCTGCCAGAGTTTGATATTGTGAGGGATCATTGGCTCGTACGGTAATAGTTGGTTCGAGCGGATTGGTAGCTATTTCGTCAATAGAACTTAACATTGCGCTATTGTCCTGGTGTCGAATTTTAAAATTAGCTAACGCCTGCTCTGCGCTGGTGTAAGTTGTTGATGCTACTTCAGGTTGCTTATCTAACTCTTTTTTAAATGCCTGTATCTGAGCATCTGTTGCAGTTTTTTCAAAATAAATATTGATATCTACTTTTTCTTTGATACTCAAAAGTGTTGATTGTAGAAGTGCTCCTGTAAATAGCAGTGCCAGGATTACCGAAAGTGTCACAGTCATCACCAATGTTGACGCAAGCGAAACCGAACCGTTTCGAGCGAAACTTTTCCACCCCGCTTTTAGTACTCGTTTTATTTTAGTCCACAACATAATATATTTTCATTAAATTTTATAGGTGCCTCGATTATCATCACGGACAATCTTACCTCGTTCCATAGTAATTACTCGTTTGCCAAGCGCATCAATAACACCTTTGTTATGTGTGGTGAGAATCACGGTTGTTCCCAAGTCATTGATCTTTTTGAGAATCTGAATAATATCATAGGTATTCACCGGATCAAGATTTCCTGTTGGTTCGTCGGCAATAATTATATCGGGCTGGTTTACAAGCGCGCGCGCTATAGCTACACGTTGCTTTTCTCCCCCCGACAACTGATAAGGAAAATTCCAGATCTTGTTTCCTAGATCAACAAGTTCAAGTACATGCGGCACATCTACAACAATTTCCTCTTCAGGACGACCAGCGGCTTCCATTGCAAATGAAATATTTTCGTATACAGTCTTGTGCGATAGTAGTCGGAAATCCTGAAAAACAGTTCCTATTTTGCGACGGTATTCATTAAGCTCCTTCTTGCCAAGATTGTGGATATCTGTCGCCTCGTAGAAAACAGCGCCATAAGTCGGGCGCTCTTCTCCAAGAATCATCTTGATAATAGTGGTTTTACCAGCACCTGATTGGCCAACTATCGAAACAAATTCCTTTGGCTCAATGCGTAAGGAAATATTATCAAGAGCCGTCGTATTATCCGAGTAAATTTTTGATACGTTATCGAAATTGATCATTTTTTCCAGTATACCATACGAATTTTGATGTCAAAGCTCTTTTTTATATTACCCATACTTACCTCAACGAATTTATTGTTTCTGCGGATACCCCTTTTTCAGCTTGAGTAAAATATGAATTGAGGATAGAAAGCGAAATGAGCGAACAGATAATTATGATTATGAACCCTATTGACGTGGAAACTTCTTTTTTCATATATAACTATTGTACCATTTGTTTCTCAGCTTCGATAAATTCGTCGAGATATCCATCGAGCACTTTGTCTGCATCGTGTATTTCCACATTCGTTCGGTGATCTTTAACGAGTTTGTAAGGATGTAAAACGTACGAACGAATCTGGTTGCCCCATTCGATGTCGGTAGTTTTGGAAACATACATTCCTTTCTCTTTTTTGATACGCTCTTCTTCTTGGCGCACATATATCTTTCCTTTGAGCATTGCTAAAGCTTTTTCTTTGTTCTGCGCCTGACTTCGCTCTGATGTGACGTGAACTGAAAGTTTGGTAGGTTTGTGAACAATGCGCACAGCGGTCTCGCGTTTATTTACATTCTGCCCGCCCGGTCCACCAGCACGGGCAATAGTAATTTCAATTTCGTCATCTTTGATTTCGATAGGGGCTGTTTTATCAAATTTAGGAATTACCTCTACCATTGAAAATGAAGTATGGCGAAGCTTTTTTGAATTAAAAGGAGAAAGGCGCACAAGACGATGAACACCTGACTCCCCTTTTAAGTCACCGTACGCATTGGCGCCTTTTACTTCAAAACAAATATTTCTATACCCACCTTGGTCATTTTTGTTTTCATCGATGAGAGATGTTTTAAAACCACGCTTTGTGAAATAGCGTTCATACATCGACAAAAGCATGCGTGAAAAATCTTCGGAATCATCTCCTCCAGCGCCGGAGAAAATAGTGATAATGGCATCCCCCGCGTCATAGCCTTCGAGTTCACCTTCGCCACTTTTTAGGCGTTCGTATTCACGTACGATATCTTGCGCTTTATTTTTATCAGCCCAAAAAGAAGCGTCCTGCATAAGCGCCTCAATTTCCACTATTCGTTGTTCCTTTTCGTGTGGGGTCATTGAAGGTATGGTAGCAAAAATATAAACAAAGCCCTAGGAAACTAAAGATACAAAAGGTTCCTAAAAGTTGGGGCGCAGGTGCAAAAATAGTCGGAAATTTCACAAATGCTTGCGCATTAGGAAATCTTCCGACGTGATTTTTGTAGTGCAAAAATCACATTTTCTCGGGTACAGGGATTCCCAACGATTTTAGGCCGTTATTCATCACCACTTCAAATGCAGAGACAAGACCGACGCGGGATGCTGAAAGCGGATTACCTTTTTCGAGAATCTGGGTGTTGGCGTAAAAGCCGTTGAAAAGAGAAGCGAGCTCTGTGAGGTAGGTGATCATTTGATGGGGAGCATAAAGTGCAAGTGACTCATTGATCACTTCGGGGAAACGATAAAGCATTTTTGAAAGTGGTGTATCGATCGGTTCAAACGCAACCTCAATTCCCTCTTCGTGCGCTTTTCGAAGTACTGAAAGTGCACGGGTATGTGCGTATTGAAGATACGGACCAGAATCACCTTCAAATGAAAGTGATTTTTCTTTGTCGAAAATAATATCCTTGCCGATTGATTGTTTAAGAATGGAATATTTAAGCGCACCAACAGCAACCTGCGTTGCAATAATTTCTTTTTCTTCATCACCAAGCTCACGATTCTTCATCTTTTCATTCGAGGCTTCAATCATATCGTTGATGAGAGATTCACCTGTGACAACATTCCCTGTTCGTGAACCCATCTTACCTGATGCGAAACGCATCATGCCGTGGGAGATATGCGAAGACTTTGCAGCAACTTCGGGCATTACAAGCGAGAGCGCTTTTAGGAGAACTTTAAAATAGCCTTCTTGTTCGTTTCCAGTAATTATTATTCCGTTGTCGTAGTGGTAGGCTTCGTATTTCATTTTTGCCAAACCGAAATCTTTTGCTTCATAAGTTGGCAGTCCTTCTTTAGTTATAAAGACGCGGGTGTGCAAATCAAAATCCTCACCTCTGAAAATAATAGCTCCATCGCTTTCTTTAAAAACAGCGGGTGTGTTGGCTTTTACCAATTCCATTCCAATAGGCGCGGTAACACTTTCAAAAAAATAGCGGTCAAACTTTGTACCAAGAATTGCATACAATTCTTCAAAATGTTCGAGGCTCCATTCCTTTCCCGTGTCATAAATGTGATTTACCTCTTCGTCGCTTCGATCATAAATCTTTTTATTAATAGCCTGTACTTCATTTTCTTTATCTGGAAACTCAACAATCTTCTTCGCACCAAGTGCGTATGTTTTTCCTAAATAATTAATTTTTTCTTTTAGTGGAGTTATCTCTTCTGGAAAAGGCGTCTCCATAAATCGCAATCCCCAAATAGTAAGCGCAATATGACGACCGACATCTCCCTGATAACAAAAACGTTGTACTTCGGCACTATTCCATTCGTACAAAGTAGCAATTGCTTCACCGATAATATTGGTCATCAAATGGCCGATGTGAAATTGCTTGAAAGGATTTGGATCGGTGTATTCGACAGCTACTTTTTTCCCAAGCATCGAAATCGTTTTGCCGAAGGATTCGCCTTTTTCTACGATATCCTTAAGCGACTGTGCAAAATAAGAGGCATCCAGAAAAAAATTAATAAACCCCGCACCTGCCACTTCAACTTTTAAAATATGTTCGGGCATGTGCAGTTCAATATGTGCAGCCAAAGCTACCCCAAATGCCACAGGGCTTCGGGTAAGTTTTTTGGCATATACCAACGCAACATTGCAGGAATAATCCCCACGAGAAAGATCCGTCGGATGTTCAATGACAAATCCTTCGGTTTCAGTAACGCCCTCCGCTTCAAGCGCAGAAAGTATGAGGTTGTGAATAATTTCTTTGATCGGTTGCATGATTATTTTTTCTTCAATACCGCATCGATTTTTGCAGCAATTTTTACAAAATCTTTTTCTTTTTTGCCACGCGTAGTTTCGGCACATGTTCCAAGACGAATTCCTGACGGATCAAATGCACTTCGTGTCTCTCCGGGAATTGTATTTTTGTTCACAATAATCCCCGCTTTTTCAAGCCGATCGCTTGCGTCTGCGCCGCTCACACCTTTCCCTTCCATCCACGTATCAACTAGCACCATATGGCTATCGGTTCCGCCACTTATGATTTTCCATCCTTGTTTTTTCAATTCATCAGCAAGAGTTTTTGCGTTTAAAAGAATTTGCTTTGCATATGTTTTAAACGCGGGCTGTGCGGCTTCGTGTAATGCAACTGCAATTGCGGCGATTTGGTTATTATGAGGTCCACCTTGTAAACCGGGAAAAACCGCTTTATCTATTTTCTTTGAAAGTTCACGTTCATCAATTTTAGAAAAAATCATCGCACTTCGAGGCCCTCGCAAACTTTTGTGAGTGGTAGTAGTGACAATATCCGCGTGAAGAAACGGCGAAGGGTAAGCCTTCCCTGCGACAAGTCCCGCAATATGCGACATATCAACCATTAACAATGCGCCGGACGCATCGGCGATTTCGCGAAACTTTTTCCAATCCACTTTTCGAGGATAAGCAGTAAAGCCTGCAACAATTATATGTGGGCGTTCCTCAATGGCTTTTTGTTTAAGTGTGACATAGTCGATCATCTCAGTTTTAGGATCGACACCAAATGCGATTTGTTTAAAATATTTTCCTGTCGCCGATGCTTTGTGACCGTGCGTCAAATGCCCGCCGTGATCCAGTGACATTCCCATTATTTTCCCCGTTCCATCAGTGGGAATAAGCGCGGTGTACACAGCGAAATTTGCAGGAGATCCGGAAAGTGGCTGAACATTCACTGCCCATTTTTTAGTAGATAATCCAAAAAGTGCAAGTGCTCGCTTTTGCGCCAGCCGTTCTACGGCATCAACTAAATTGTTTCCGCCGTAATAACGCTTTCCCGGATATCCTTCTGAGTATTTGTTGGTAAATTCCGATCCTAACGCCTCAAGCACATCCTGCGAAACGTAGTTTTCAGACGCGATTAAATTGATCACTTTTTTCTGTCGTGCTTTTTCTTTCGCTATGAGGTTTTTGATTTCTGTGTCTTTCATGGTGTTATTTTTTACCCGTACTACCGAAGGCGCTTGTTCCTCGTGCGCTATCTGATAATTCTGAAACTTCTTCCAAATCCACGATCTCTACGGGAATAATAACGAGCTGTGCCACCTTGTCTCCTTTTTCAATAGTATACGTTGTGTCGCTCAAATTGACGAGATGAATATTGTACTCACCGCGATATCCCGCATCAAACACGCCACCCATGGTGTGAAGACCTGCTTTTGAAATGCTCGATTTATCTTTTACTATAGCCGCAAAACCTACAGGAAATTCCAAAGCAACGCCATTTGGTATGCGTACATGCGCACTCGGCGCAACGACATATTCTTCCATTGCATAAAGATCCATCCCCACATCGCCCGGATGGGCGTAAGACGGGAGTTTGGCATCTGGGTGAAGACGTTTAATCTTAATTATCATTTTAAGTAGATATTATTTTATTTACTTCTTTCCATACTTTTTCCTCTATTTGTTCTATGCTAAGCAACTTCCCGTCAGAAATACAATTTATAGTTTTCCATTTAAATTTTTTAGCTACATACAAATACGCATCTGAAGCCTTTCTTAAGTGTTCGATATCCGCCTCATGAATATCCCTCTTTTTACCTTTAGTATAAGCTCGAGCAGACTTTTTCCCAACAAGTTTTTGACCTAGCTCGGGAGGTACAAAAAGAAAGATTGTTAAATCTGGTTTGGAACTCCCTAACATTTTATATTCAAGGTCAGCCAACCAAGAAAGATATAGGTCGCGTTTTTTTATGTTATCTATTTTGCCTGCTTGATGGCCCATGTTAGCTGAAACATATCTATTACTGATAACATGCTTTCCTTGAGCCAAAAAATTTTTAATATCAAATGAGCAATCATAGCGATCGAGGGCGTAGAACAAAGAACCTACATATGGGCCGACTTCAGTAGCACTGCCATATTTTCCTTGAAGATATTTTTCCACAAAGAATGCACTTGGGTTACCGTATTGTGGAAAATCAGTTGTCTTAAAAGCAATTTTATTTCTTTTTAAGCGAGACGAAAGCTTGGCAAGCTGAGTACCTTTCCCTGACCCATCTGTTCCTTCAATTACAATAAATTTTCCTTTTTTCATTTTGTGGGGATAGTGTCAAACTGTCTTCCGATAATATGTTCCGCGTGATTTTTATCAAACATTTTTTCGCTTCCTTCAAGAAGATATACTTTGTTGATACCTGCACCCAACATCGCATTCCAACATGGTTCGCAACACCACCAGTGGCCCCACAAATAGAGATCCGCACCTTTTACATCTCCGTGATTTTTTTGCGCATCGCGGACAGCTTGTTGCTCTGAATGATCAGAAGATTTTGAACAACCGGGGCACAGCCAATATTTTTGCCCCGAAGGAATTTTTAATATTTTACGCATGCACCAACCTTTTTTATGAAATTCTTTAATAATTGGATTCTTAAGCGGCACTTGATTTGCACCTCTTCCAATAATTTCGTTATTCTTCACGACAACTGATCCTGTTGGATGATGCCTATCAGTAGAATGTTCTTTCGCGAATTCCATTGCCGTCTTCATAAAAGGATTTTCCTTCTCTGTATAATGTAACTTTTTTCCGTATGGAAGGTAGGGATATGTGATAGAATTCATATATTGATAATATGCTAGCATACTTATTATATTGCCAACAACATGATGAAATTCGATAAAATATACCAAGATATGCTCCGAAATATCATGTCAAATGGTATTCGTGAAATGAGTGAAAGAACCGGACTTGAAACGGCCGCAATTCCTGGCCTCACTTTTTCCATTGACCCTGCAACAGATGGCTTTCCTTTACTTACATTACGTAAAATACCTATTCGTGTTTTTGTTGCAGAGCAAGCGTGGTTTATAATGGGAAGCAGAAAACCTGAAGATTTTTTACGCGAATATACTAAAATATGGGATATTTTTACTAACCCAAATGATGTGGTTACTGTGGCATATGGATACAGATGGAGAAAACATTTCGGAAGAGATCAGCTTGCACTTCTTATAGATCTATTAAAAAACGAGCCTAGTTCTAGACACGGCGTAGTAATAACTTGGGACCCTACACAAGATGGTCTTTCTCTTCAAAAGAAAAAGAATGTTCCCTGCCCTTACACTTTTACGGTAAATATAATTGGTGGAAAATTACATATGCACAATATTGTTCGCTCAAACGATATGGTTCTTGGATTTCCACATGATGTTGCGGGTTTTTGTCTTTTACAGTATTTACTCGCCCAGAAATTGAATGTGGAAGTAGGTACTTATACACACAGTATTTCAAATGCGCATATTTATAGTAATCATTACGAAGCAGCTGAGGAAATGATAAAAAGAGACATATCTCACAAAAACATCATATTGATGCTTCCAGAAAATTCATTTGATAAGATCGAAGAAAGAAACAAAGAAACAATCGATATGATTATTAAACAACTTGAGGATCAGTATGAACCAATGCCCGCAATTACTGGCCTTAGAATAGCTATATAATACAAACACCATGGCAATACTTACAAAAAACCAAATACTGGAACGATTAAAGAAAGGGGATATTACTATCAAACCAAGTTTAGACGAACTTCAACTCAAACCCCACGCTATCGACCTTCGTCTTGGTTATACCTTCCTTATGCCGAAAACGTGGCAGCTAACCAAGTACGGACGTGAAGCATTGCAAATCGATCACTTCGACAAAAACCGTCCACCTTATTTTGAAACACTCGAACTCGAACAAGGACAATTTTTCGAGCTTCTTCCCGGTGAATATATAATAGTCTCAACATTAGAATCTCTAAAAATGCCGGGTGATCTGATGGGGGTCCTCTACCCACGTTCTTCTACCAACCGCAAAGGATTATCGGTAGACCTTACAGGAATTATCGATTCTGGATACGAAGGTCAGCTTGCTATCCCAGTCCGAAATAATACTTCACACCAAATAGTAAAATTGTATCCAGGTGAGCGCTTCTGCCAAGTAGTATTTGATCGACTTGATGGAGTCGTAAATCTTGAAGAAAGTCGTTATCACAAGAAAGATATCATCGAAGGATTCATTCGTAATAAAAAATCTACAAATCACGATGAAGAAGAAATCGAGCTCATATCTCAAGGAAAAATAAAGGAATTAAAGGAACAATTTAAAGTTCAATTTCCCGAAGCATGATTTCCCTCTTCGTCGCAATTCAAAAAAAAGACCGAGGAATAGGCTTACGAAACGAGCTGCTTTTCCGCATCCCTGATGACCTCAAGCGTTTTAAGGCTTTAACCATGGGTCATCCGATCATCATGGGCCGAAAAACCTTTGATTCAATAGGAAGACCATTGCCTGGACGCACGAACATAGTCATCACGCGTCAGAATATCGAAATTCCCGGAGTTGTTGTTACAAACTCTCTCGAAGACGCTCTCTTAAGAGCTAGAGAAATTGACGAAACTATTTTCGTTATCGGCGGAGCTGAAATATACAAACACGCTCTTCCCTTTGCCGATCGGCTATATGTTACTGAAGTTGAAAGTAATGTTCCTTCTGATACTTTTTTTCCGGATTATTCAGAATTTAAAAAAGTTTTTTCTAAAGAAGAACATCTGGAGGACATTCTGCCGTACACATTTATTATATTGGAAAAATAAAAGAGCTGACAATGTGTCAGCTCTTTTATTTTTAATTTACTTAACCACTTCAACACCCATTGAGCGACAAGTACCTTTGATGATTCCGATAGCAGCTTCGATGTCGTTAGCGTTCATTTCCGGAAGTTTAATTTCAGCGATTTCGCGAATCTGCTTTTCGGTAATCTTTCCGGCTTTCTTTGTAAGGTTTGTTCCTGAACCCTTTTCCTGACCAATTGCTTTGAGGATCATTCGAGATGCAGGAGCAGTTTTTAGAATGAAATCGAAGGTTCGGTCATCGTATACATTCATAAGAACTGGTACGATATCATCACGTCGATCCTGAGTCGCCGCGTTGAATTTCATTACGAATTCACCGATGTTGACACCAGCGGGTCCAAGAGCGGTACCTACAGGAGGCGCAGGAGTAGCTTTTCCTCCAGGAATCTGCAATTTAATAATTTTAGTGATTTTTTTAGCCATATTTTTAGATTAGCCTATTACATGGCGCAGTCGCGAGCAAGCTCGGACAGCGCAGAAGCAACGTAACAGTAAATAGGATATTAACTTATATCTTCTTAACCTGCAAGAAGTCGAGCTCAACGGGGGTTTCGCGGCCGAACATTGAGACGAGAACTTTGACCTTTCCGCGGTCGGTATCAACTTCACTCACTTTACCTTCAAATTCCTTGAAGGGTCCGTCAGCGAT
The DNA here is from genome assembly GCA_043745565.1 of bacterium. GTDB lineage: Bacteria > Patescibacteriota > Minisyncoccia > Phycocordibacterales > CALRBL01 > CALRBL01. The sequence continues at coordinate 3,059 of JAYTST010000046.1, read as the reverse complement.
GATAACAGAGTCATCAATAGAAAGGTCGATGGTGTGCTTTACATTATCAGAACCCATTCGCTTGAAGAGGTCTTCCACTTCTTTCTTGAGAAGTGGCACAGGAACCACGCCAGAGCCCACAAAACCAGTTACACGAGGAGTATTTCGAACAACGTACCATGAATCGTCTGTCACGATCATATCCACAAGAATATATCCCGGGTAGATTTTCTCTTCTTCTTCCACACGCTTTCCTGCTTTGATTTTAATTTTCTTTTCAGTTGGAACGATTACACTGAAGATCCGATCTTCCATACCTAAAGACTCAATACGCTGCTTAAGGTTTCGGAGCACCGCATTTTCATAACCTGCATAGGTGTGGATGGCGTACCAATTTCGCTCTCCTTCTGATTGTTGTTTTGACATGAGTTATTAAAAATTAAGTGACAAATTAGATAATTTTCTGAATTAAAAGAGAAAAAAGATAGTCGAACACACCAAGAAATAGTGCTACGACCACCGAAGTAACAATAACGATTACAGAATAAAAAACCGTATCGCTGACTGTGGGCCAGCTCACGTGCTTCATTTCGTTCTTTGTTTCTTTGAAATAGGTAATGATGCTCATAAAAAAACCCCTCGAGGGGATTTCTGTATCCTACCCTTCTTGATTATCTAAGTCAAGATAGCTCAAAAGATGATATAGGAATACAAAAACGCACTGGATAGTATATCCTGCATATTGTTTTTATTCTTTATTCATAATCTTCAGAAAAATAAAAACAATAGTTCCGTCAAACCCAGTAGGTCATTCTGCTGAATGAGACTTTCTATACTTTAAGTGTTTAGCCTGGAGCAATGATTTTATTTTTTCTGAGGTACGAACGAAAAGAATAAAATTATTCGCAAGGCGTGCATTACAGGAGAAATCCTCCTTGAGAACCTTGCATTACTTAATTTCGTAAGAGATCGAAACAACTGAAGTGAAAGTTTGCTCACCGGGCTGAATATCAGGAGCAACCGATGAAATAAAGTTGGATGCTTTATCTGACATCGCCCTTGGGTACACATCTCCTTGACTTGGTAATTCTTCATAATAGCTCGTTACCTTTCCCAATCGAACGTGCAGGGTGTCAGCAAGAACTTTTGCCTCATGTTGAGCTTTAGTAATAGCCTCTGTTTTTGCTTTGAGTTTGAGCTCATCAGGACTATCGACTGTTAGAGAAAGCCGGGATGTCTCATTGATCTTAAGCGCTGTGATGCCTGCGAGGAGTGAACCACCTTTTTTGATATCACGAGCCTTCACCACAATAGATTGTGACGATTCATAACCTGTAATAGTTTGCTTGGATGGTGCACATGCATTTGCTGTACAAATACCCTGTGTGTACTCATACGTTGGATTGGTTACAAGTGACTCTGTAGCGATATCCTTTTCTTGGATGCCGTTCTGTTTGAGGTACGCAATAGCGGTATTTGCCTTTGTGCTCATTTTGTCTGTAGCTTCAGCAGATGTCTTCCCTGTCTCTCGCACGGTAAAACTAAATTGTGCAATATCGGGAATACCTTTTACTTCAGCTTCACCACGGACTGTAATGGTGTTGTAGGTAGCTTCATGCGTGTTTGAAATAGTATATATTACGGAAACTACTTCTATTAAAAGGAACAATGCCAGCGCTGATAAAACGACGGTTATTAAATTTTTAGTACGCGTATCAAAAAATGTGTTGTTCATGCCTTCATCATAATCTGTCCAATCGAAAGTGCAAGAGGATTTTACAACTTTAATAGGTTTTCAAAAAGCGAAGCAACTGTGAGAGGGCCTACTCCGCCGGGAACGGGCGAAAGCGCGGCAACAAGTGGAAACACTTCTGCATACGAAACATCTCCACACATTTCTTCAGCTGACCCGTTTATACCAACATCGATAATAATATGTTCACTTTTTACATGATCTTTAGAAATAAGATTTTTGATGCCGGTTGCTGAAATAATAATGTCGGCATCTTTACAAAGTTCGACAAGGTTTTGGGTTTTGCTATGCGCAATGGTGACCGTGGCATTTTGATTGAGACATTGGAGTGCGGTGGGTTTACCTACCAGTGTTGAACGTCCAATCACAAGCACCCGCTTCCCTTCTAAGGGAATATTATAAAAAGTAAGAAGTGAAAAAATACCGCGCGTTGTTGCAGGAATAATTCCCGACGAATCATTTTCACATAATTTTTTAAAATTGACGGAATGAAGACCATCAACATCTTTTGTGGGATGGATGGATTCGATAATACTGCTTTTATTGAGATGAGCTGAAAGTGGAAGCTGTACGATAATACCACCCACTTCCGTATTGGTGTTTTGCTTTTGGATAAACGCTACCACTTCTTCTTCCGTCACAGTTTCTCCAAATTGAGTAAGGACCACTTTTATGCCGATAGCTTTCCCAAAAGCAATTTTACTTTTGATATAAGTAGTCGAAGCAGGATTTGATCCAATCTGGATAATCGAGAGTGTAGGAATTTGTTCAAGGGAAAGTAAAGAAACATGATGTGCTAATCGCTCCTTTATTTCATCACGAACTTTTTTTCCGTCGAGAGTAAGTGTCATGAGCTGAGTATAGGTGACTGTCCTCAAAAGCGCAATCTACAGTGGCTTTTGATGTTTGCGGAAAATACGCATAAGCCATTCCTGACTCCAAATGGTTCCACGAAGAAAGAGCATAAAAAAAGTAACCGAAAATACTCCGAGCGACACACCCGCCACAACATCGCTTATCCAATGAGCTTGGAGGTAGACACGGCTAAAACATACTAGAATCACCATGGATAGTAATGAAATAATAAAAATCCTTTTTCCTGTTTTGCTTTTGAAAAACTCATAAAAACTCCAGAAAAGAAGAATTGAAAAAATAGTAATCATTGTTGCGTGGCCACTTGGAAAGCTATTATAAAAGGTATGCACTAAGGGATTTAATGGACGCTTAATATCAGTAATCATTTTTACAAAGTACTCAATGCCGACACCCGAGATCAGAGAAAGAAAAGCTAACAAAGCCCCGTACCACGCCTTTCGGTAAAGCATAA
>JAYTST010000045.1:0-4673 GCA_043745565.1 bacterium | reverse complement strand
GGGACGATCGGGCGAAACAATCAAAGGTTCGTGTAGGAGTGAAGGTGGAAGCGATGTGGTGGCAATGATGCGTGAAGTTCCTACAGGCATATTCCTAGATTATGGCGGCCACAAAATGTCGGGAGGATTCTCGATAGCCGTCGAGAAGATCCACCTACTAGATGAAGCACTTCAGAAGTCTTTTACTGCGCTAGCCTTGAAAAATGACAACGTAGAACAAGAGTGTTTCATCGACCACGTGCTTTCGCTCGAAGAAATTGATTTTAATCTTTGGAATACTGTGGATCAGCTTGCACCATTTGGCATTGATAATCACAAGCCCTTATTCCTTCTAAAGGATGTGTCGCCGACAACCGTAAAAAAGTTCGGCAAGCAAGGTGAGCATCTGGAAGTAGTATTTACTAGTAACAAAGGTAAAAAGGTTTCAGCTATTTCTTTTTTCGCTTCAGACAACGAGTCGCTCTTGAAAATCGCAGTCGGTGTTCCTTTCACGCTTGTTGCCACCCTGGAAAAGTCGATGTTCAAAGGTTTTCCTGAGCTCCGGTTGAGGATTGTTGATACATTATAAGGATGATCATTGTGGTGGTAAACTAACGCAATGAACTCCAACAAAATCACTATCTTCACAGACGGATCATCACGAGGTAACCCGGGCCCGGGTGGTTTTGCTTTTGTAACTGCTTTCCCTGATACGAAAGGTGAATTTCATATAGAAGAAGGTGGCGGCAAAGAAGTGGCAACCACCAACAACCGAATGGAAATGCGCGCAGTCGTTCAAGCACTGAAATATTTTGACGGGTATTATTCACTCGAACAGTTCTCGAAAATCTCCTTTCATATTTATTTAGATTCTTCCTATGTGCTTAAAGGCATTACTCAATGGGTATTTGGTTGGGAGAAAAACAACTGGATTACGTCGCAGAAGGAAAAAGTGATGAATGAAGATTTGTGGCGACAGCTTCGCGAAGTAACCACCGGAAAAAAGATCGAATGGCATCTCCTGAAAGGACATAGTGGAATTGTAGGCAATGAACGGTGCGATGTTATCGCCACGGCTTTTGCAGATGCAGTACGAGATCCACAGTCGGAACCACAGCTTTTTAAAGGAAAAGTGAGTGAGTATCCATATGATATTTTAAAAATGGAATCAAACGGAATGCCGGTAAGTTCTTCAAAAGGTAAAAAAGCCTATTCATACGTCAGTTCGATCGGAGGAAAAGTGATGATCCACAAAACATGGGCTGAATGCGAGGCTCGGGTAAAGGGTGAAAAAAGAGCGAAGTTTAAAAAGGCCTTAAGTGAAAGAGACGAAGAACATTTGATACATACTTTAGGAAAAGTTTAAGAATATTTTATGTCGGTATGAAAAAATGAGTCATGCTTTCAGCACGACTTTATTTATATATAAGCACCTTTTTGTGCGGTGTTGGATTTGCGTCAGTGTGGAAGGTGAGCTGGTGGTTAGTAATAACAAGTATTATACTCATTGTTTTTATTTCCCCTCTTCAGATGAAGAGGGGATTAAGGGGTGTTGTGATTTTCTTGAGAAAAGCCATATTAAAATCATCACAACACCTCCCAACCTCCTCTTCATCTGAAGAGGAGGAGCAAAGAGTGTCGAACATATTGCCGTTAGTCTGTCTAGCCTTATTCACCTTTGGTATCGCTTGCTTCAATTTTTCTGAATATCGGAACAAGCCACTTCTTGATTCGTATATTGGAACAACTTTTAGCGGAAAAGGGATTGTCATCGAAGAACCGGAAGAAAAGAATTATTACAACCAAGTAGTTGTGAAAGTCGAGGGAATTTCTAAAACACAAAATATTATTCTTCGCGATGTAAAAAATACTAAGCTTAACTATGGTGATGAAATAACCTTCAATGGCACACTTAAAAAACCAGAATCATTTAAAACAGATAATGGTCGCGTCTTCGATTATCCACATTATCTTGCTAAGGATTCTATTTTCTATCTGATGTCAACGCCGCACATCAAAGTGGGTGCTCACGATAAAGGTAGCTCGATAAAAGCATTTCTTTTTGGAATTAAACTGTCGTTTATTAAGCATATTCAGAATATCTTGCCACGACCTGAATCTTCGCTTCTCGCAGGACTTACGGTAGCGGGCAAAGATCTTCTCGGTGTGACGCTTGAAGATAAGTATAAAAAGGTAGGTCTCATTCATGTGGTGGTGCTTTCTGGATATAACGTAACAATTGTCGCGGAAGCACTTGTTGCACTGCTTTCATTTCTTCCACGATTGATTTCATATTCGTTTGGTGCGCTTGGAATTATTTTATTTTCCATTCTCGCCGGAGGAAGCTCTACTATTATTAGAGCAGCTATTATGTCCATCATTGCTTTGATAGGGAAGGCACAGTACGGAAATTATAATGCATTGCGCGCACTCATGATCTCCGCCACAATTATGGTTTTTATTAATCCACTCATTCTCGCATATGATCCATCGTTTCAATTAAGCTTTCTTGCTACCTTTGGTTTGATTATTCTTTCGCCGTCGATCCAATTGTACTTAGAAAGGAAATGTCATATTGCAAAGGATTCCGCTTTGAGCCAGATCATTTCTGCAACTATTTCAACCCAGCTTTTTCTTTTGCCCTATCTTATTTATTCAAATGGATTGTTTTCAATTGTCGCACTCCCGGCGAACCTTTTGGTAGTGTCGCTGGTTCCTTTTACAATGCTCGTCGGATTTCTTGCGGCTTTTCTTTCATATTTTTCACTTACCGTTTCTTACCTTTTTTCCTTTACTGCATTTATTTTGCTGAGGTATCAACTTCGCATCGTCGATATTTTTTCTCATATTCCTTTTGCTTCGATTAAAATAAAAACCATCCCGCTGTGGATAGTTTTTATAAGCTACGCGATATTTCTCATTATTTTGAATCGGCGAATCTTTTTTCAACAACGCTCCAGTTAAGATTTTCAAAAAAGGCATCAACATATTTTTTCTTTTCAGCTGGTACATAATCAAAAATATACGAATGTTCCCACATGTCGAGTGCAAGAATAACTTCAACGCCGTTAAGCTGACCAAGATGCTGTTCGTCCACCCACGAATGAACGAGCCGGTCATTTGCTGTGTCGTACGAAAGAATTGCCCAGCCGATCCCGCGCGTCATAGCAATCGCTTTAAAACGTGTAAGCCACGCATCATACGATACCCATTCTTCTTCGATCGCTTTTCTTAAGCCACTGGAGTTTAGTTCAGTCGGGCCATTCTCAAGTTGTTCAAAATAATATTCATGGTTCTTCATTCCATCGAATTCAAAACCAAAGCGTCGTTGCACCTCTCCCAATGCGTACGCATTCTTTTCTGAATCCGCACTAAGCTCGGTGATTTTTTCTAAAATTAGGTTCGAATGCTTCACGTATCCGGCATACAGTTTCAAATGTTCCTCAATCGCTTTCACTGAAATCCCTTTCAATTCTGGAATAGCAAATGTTCGTGTTTCAAATGTTTTCATATTTGTGATTTTTAGCTGGTAGGTAAGGCTAGTATATCAGAATTTATAAATGATTGAGGTTTTGTATATTTAGAATTATTATATTATTGATTACCGAAGAAGAAAAACTAAAAAGGAAGATGGGTTTTGATACTGGAGTTTAATGAAAACTTATATCAACCCGGCAGCTTTGAGAGTAGCGAAGGCGCCGTTTTTCTGGATAGTTTTGATTGCTTTTGTAGAAAGGGTAAGAGTGATGCTTTTTTGAAGTTCAGGAATAAAAACCTTCTTTTTTTGAAGGTTTGCGTAGCGACGTCGCATGCCGGTAGGGTTGAATTGAGTCGCACGAGTACGGTTGGAGTAGCCTCCACCGTTTAAACTGCTTTTATTTGTGACTGCACATGCTTTTGCCATAAGTAGAAACATGCTAGCATACTCTTTATATTATGCAAGGAAATACCCTCAATATTGTCTTCTATGTCATCGTTTTAATGTTCTCGGTCATTATTCATGAAGTGTGTCATGGATTGGCAGCTCGAAAGCTTGGTGATAAGACCGCTGAATACGAAGGACGCCTTACTTTAAATCCTATTCCGCACATCGACTTGATTGGCACGATCATCTTACCGCTTTTCTTAGTCATTTCCGGTTCGCCATTCATGGTAGGGTGGGCAAAGCCTGTACCTTTTAACCCTGACAATTTTTACGATACTCCTTTTATACGTCGTTGGGGTGAAGCACTGGTTGCTATCGCTGGTCCTGCCTCAAATATCGCCCTTGCGCTTATTTTCGGATTATTTCTCCGTTTTTTCGAACAAATGCTTTTTACTATGCCATTTCTTTCAGCGGTCATTCCTACTATTCCTCTCATTCAAACAATTGTTATTGTTAACATTGTTCTGGCAACCTTTAATATGATGCCAGTCCCGCCACTTGATGGTTCAAAGATTCTTTTTGCTTTTTTCCCTCGATCACTTTTTGAAGTACGACGTTTTATGGAACGTCACATGCTCTTACTTTCATTTATCTTTATTTTTTTCGTCTGGCAATACCTCGCCCCCATCATTTTAATTATTTATAGATTAATTGTAGGTGCCTAGATCTTGTCAAAGATGCCCTTTGACAAGATCGGGTGTGGTATAATTTACTTATGAATAAAAACTTACCACTTATTATTGGTTTGGCATTGCCTATTATATTTATC
>JAYTST010000044.1:0-17913 GCA_043745565.1 bacterium | reverse complement strand
GATCGATTACCAGAAAAGTCTCATATGTGGTGGACGGATGCAATCATTTGACAAAATTATCAATATGTAGTATATATAAAATAGTAATAGAAGGAAATAATCTTAACTATTTGTAACTTATAATTAAACAACCAAAGGAGAAATATGATTCCAAGCGAATTTGATTTGCCGTTTAAACACGGCTTCACTATGAAAGGGTGGGATTTCCGGACCACAGAACTCGCGGAAGCCATGAAGGGCAGACGGATGTTAAATCCAGCTTTTGAACTTGCTTCGAACGCATGCCCTTGGAACTGCGAATTCTGCTTCACTGAAGACTACAATCCCGAAGGTGCCAAGCGGCGCCTTGCAAATGAAATGAGTTTGGATGACCGGCTTCGGCTGATCGACCAGGCTGCGGATCTCGGTACACGTTCCATCAACTTCGTTGGTGCAGGCGAACCGACGATCGACCCGAACTTCTTCACTATCCTTGAGAGAATGAGAAGCCGGAACATTACGCCGATTGTTTATACGGAAGGTGCACTCAAATGCACCGACCGCGACTTCGTAAAAAGGTTGTTCGATCTCGGCGCCACAGTGGTGCTTAAGGTCAACACGCTCAAAGACGAAGCTTATCAAAACGCTATCGTCGCAGGACCAGCTGGAAGGAAATCTCCTCGGCAGCAGAATTACTTCAAGGACCGCAACCGCGCCTTGGAGCTGCTCATCGAAGAAGGATTCAACCAGTCGAACCCAACACGCCTGGCGTTTGATACGATCATCTGTAAGGAAAATGTGAACGAGATTTTGGATATTCATCGCTACTCGCGACGCAACAACATCTTCGTTCTCTTCGTAAACTACTTGCCTTCGGGCCGGTCCACGCAAGTGATGCACAACGCTATCACTCGTGAGGAACAGTTTGCGATCTTCGGACAGATGGCCGAGATCGACCATACAGAGTTCGGAATCGAACATCGAGCATGCTTCCCCTACGCTGGAGGTGTGCCGTGCACAATTCGAGGTTTCGGCCTCTACGTGAAGATCGGTGGCACAGTATTCGATTGTCCTGGCGAAGCTAAAGCAATGGGCAACGTCCGACAAGAATCACTCGAGCAGATTTGGGAAAAGGCTCGCTCCATCCAGGAGAACTTCGACGGCGGATGTCTACCACGTAAGCTCTTTTGGGAGAAGATGGGTCAAACGGCCACTGCCGCAGAAACCCTTATCTAGCCTTCATTGGTAAATGAGTCAGCCATCTTGGTTCAATCCCGAGATGGCTTTTTTAATTCTCTAGGAAACCTAGGGCGAAGCGAGAGGCCGGGGAGGAGATCGTTTACCCCCCCACTCAACCAATTTCCCCGATTTCAATTCTATATCATCAGCTTTGCGTAAGAATTTGAGATTTTTCTTAGGAACTATTTCAAAGTGGGGGCTATCATCGAGGGCTTGAACTAAATCATCAAGTTCCTTTTCGGAGGAAATCCAATTTATTTTCTTTACAAATTTATTTTTACTTAAATCAAACGGCTTTGAATACGTGCGCAATGTCTTTTGCCCGGTACTATTCAAAAAATATTCATGAAAGTACGAACACACCAATTCGCGAATAGTTTTATAAATCGGATCGCGGAAACGCAAGCTCGCATGATTTGTTTTAGAAATTGCTCCCCACAATCCATTTATCTTATAAAGCGCAACAACATGATCAACATCGTCAACGCCCGACATCACTTTCAAATCAAGGAGAAGTGGTTTCTCACCTTGAAGCCACAAAGCGCATGCTGCTAGTAATGCACCCTCAAAACAATGTGCCGTTTTCTCTTTAAAAACCCTACTTACTGACATGTACGTTTCGCCATTCTTTTCATGATTCATCGGCAGAGTATCAAGGAAATCCTGAATTTTAATTGGTGTCGAGAGTTTTTTCAGTCGTAAAAGGTCATCTTTTGAAAGTAGTTTGGTTGGGTCAAGCGGCATTAGTGAATTCTACTATAATTACAGTAGGTGTGTTAGGATTAATAAATGAAAAGACACATTTCGACACTAGTTGGTAGTCTTATTATTGCGTTGGCTGGGGTCGTTGGTGGTTTATTTATTTATAATGCTTCTATCAACGATAATAATATTCAGTATACTCCCCTTGCTACATTGAAACCATATAATTGTGAAAAAGAGATTCAATTTAAACCGTTTTATGCAATAACAGTAAAAAAAGATTTACCTAACTTTGTTATAAAGTCCTTCGGAAAAGATAAAAATTTTATTGATTGCTTTCAGGTAGTGAATGCATCAACTACTATCGGTTATTTTTTAACTGCTCCTGATGCACAAAAAGGTAGAGAAAATTTAGGTCTTTTCGTAGGAGAATTTTCAGCAGAGAATATTTTTAATTCAGAAGATTATAATTTTGATGGATACAATGATCTCTCGGTTATTATCGAACGAGGTGCTACAGGAAATATTTCTAGTATTTTTTACCTCTTCAATCCTATTAATCAAAAATTTGAATACAACCAAGAGTTAACAGATTTTGGTATTTCAAGCGTAGATGAAAGCAAAAAAGAATTGTATGTTTATTGGAATTGGTGCGCTGGTTGTCATGTAACTTATACTTATAAATATATTGACGGTAAGCTTACCTTACTAAAAGAAATTAAAAGTGATAGGGATAGTAAGGGAGGTTTTTTGGAAACAACAGTTATTTACGACAAAGGTAAAACATCTACCACAACGCGAATTATGGGTCCGGACGATAATTAGCTGTATGTCATTCACTAAATACAAAAAAAAGCTCTTTGAACCGGAGAGTGACGCCCCGTTCAAATTGTCACGTTCAAAGATAGATCTCTTCATCGAATGTCCGCGATGTTTCTACCTTGATCGACGGCTCGGCGTCGGGCGACCTCAAGGTTTTCCTTTCAACCTAAACAGCGCGGTAGATCTACTGCTTAAAAAGGAATTTGATGTTTACCGAAAAGCGCAGACACCACATCCGTTAATGGAAAAGTACGGCGTCGATGCTGTTCCTTTTGCTCACAAAAATATGGATGTGTGGCGTGAAAATTTCGTAGGAGTTCAATATCTTCACGATAAAACGAATTTACTTGTGTTTGGTGCGGTTGATGATGTGTGGGTCAATCCTCGAAATGAATTGATTGTTGTTGATTATAAGGCGACAAGTAAGGACGGGGAGGTATCACTTGATGCAGAGTGGCAGGATGGTTACAAACGTCAAATGGAGGTATACCAGTGGCTTTTACGGCACAACGACTTCGATGTTTCGTCGACAGGTTATTTTGTGTATGCCAATGGCAAGCGCTATCGTGAAGCCTTCGATGGAAAGCTTGAATTCGATATTAAAGTTATTTCTTATACGGGCGACGATAATTGGATCGACAAAACACTGAGTCTCATCAAACAATGTTTGATGGATAGTCGAGCACCGCAAGCTGGAGCGACCTGTGAATATTGCGATTATCGAAACCAAGCAGGTAAGGCTTTGTTACTTTCAAAACAAATGGAAAAAATCAACACGCCACCGACTGAGACGGCACCTGAAATTAAATCTATAAAAATCGCCAAAAAGAAACCAAATTTTAATTCTGATGGAAGTTCGCTATTTGATTAATCCTTTATGATTTCAAAAGAGAGTGAATTAAAAAAGATTGGTGAGGAAATTCTTAATTTAAAAGAATCACCACTTTATTCTTACCGAATAGAAAATAACTATTTTCCAGTTATTGGAGAGGGAAGTATTGATGCCGCGATTATGTTTGTTGGTGAAGCTCCTGGTAAAAAAGAAGCAAAAACAGCAAAACCCTTTTGCGGTGCAGCTGGAAAAATTCTCGATGAATTACTTTTATCGATACACCTTAAACGCAAAGATATTTACATTACTAATATCGTAAAAGACCGACCACCAGAAAATCGGGATCCGACATCCGAAGAAATCGAACTTTATGGACCATTTCTTGATAGGCAAATAAAAAGCATCCAGCCAAAAGTGATAGCAACGCTCGGTCGCTTTTCGATGTTGTACATTATCCAGAAATTTAATCCTACGTGGAACGAACCTATCTCAACTGCGCACGGAAAAGAAATTAAAGTTAAAGCAGAGTATGGAGAAATCAGCATTTTACCGCTGTATCATCCCGCGGCGAGTATTTATAATCAACATCTTAAAGCAACTCTTCGGGAGGATTTTAAGCTTTTGAAGAAGTATAACCGATGAGGTTTAACCTCTTTATGCTATATTGCTCGCATGAAACAAACTAAAAAAGGTGCATTAAAAACTGAATGGAATCTTAAACTCTTTTATAAATCCCACAACGATCCACAGATTGAAATCGATCTTAAGAAGACCGAAAAGGCGTACACTGGTTTCGAAAAAAAATATAAAATAAAAGATTTTATTAAAGATGAAAACAACCTTTTTAAAGCACTTGCAGATTATGAAATTCTTACAGAAGAAGTTTCAAGTAATCACGCATTCATGTATTTTCATTCAGCTAAAGATTTAAATGCTTCGGATCAAAAAGCAGAAGCAGCCATTACCCAGATTATCGAACGTTTAGCAAAAGCTTCAAACAAGATTATTTTCTTTGAACTGGCTGTAGGACGAATTCCTGAAGAAAAGCAAAAACAGTATTTGAACTCAAACAAACTAAAACATTTCAACTATCTTCTTAAAGGCATTTTTGAGCGAGCACGATATAACCTTTCTGAAGCTGAGGAAAAGATACTATCACTTAAATCTCAACCGGCTCATGAACTATGGATTTCTGGTTTTGATAAATTACTCAGCAAACAAACGGTAATGTGGAAAAACAACGAACTGCCACTTTCTAAGGCCTTGTCTTCCATTTCATCTTTACCGATAAAAGATCGTTATGCCTTACAAGAAAAAGTGCTAACTACATTCAAATCAATCAGTGATTTTGCCGAAGCAGAAATCAACGCAATCTATATTGATAAAAAGATCAATGATGAGCTCCGAGGGTTAAAAAATCCTTACGATGCAACTCTCTTAAATCATGAGACCGACGAAAAAATGGTTAAAGCACTAAACCTTGCAGTAACAAAAGGGTATGGTATCAGCCATCGCTTTTATAAACTCAAGGCAAAACTTTTAAAATTAAAAAAATTAAGTTATGCAGATCGAGGTGTCGGCATTGGAAAATCAGTTAAAGTACTTTCATTTGAAGAAGGACTGAAAGTAGTAAGAGATTCATTTAACGAAATGGATCCACATTTTGCTCACATTCTTGATTCATATCTTAAAAATGGACAGATCGATGTGTATCCTAAAAAAGGAAAGACGGGCGGAGCGTATTGTTGGAGCAATATTAATACGCCAACGCTCGTACTTCTCAATCATTCCGATAAAATGAAAGAGGCCATGACTTTAGCGCACGAAATAGGCCACGCCATTCACGGTGAATATTCGAAGTCCCAAACTCCCTTTTACCAAGGACATTCAACTGCAGTCGCGGAAGTCGCGAGTACTTTTTTCGAGCAAGTAGTTTTTGATAACGTATTTAAAACATTATCACCCAAAGAACAAATTATCGCCCTTCATGATCGCATAAACGATACTGTCTCAACTATTTTCCGCCAAATGGCATGTTTCAATTTCGAACTTAATCTCCATAAAGCAATTCGCGAAAAAGGATCAGTATCAAAAGAAGAGATTGCTGTGATGATGAACAAAGAAATGAAAGCCTATCTTGGCCCTGTTTTTGATCTAAAAGAACTTGATGGATACTTTTTCGTTAATTGGAGTCACATCAGACGTTTCTTTTATGTGTATTCATATGCCTACGGATGTCTCATCAGTCGTGTACTCTACAAGAAATATAAAGAAGATCCATCGTACTTAGAAAAAGTGAAGCAATTTCTTTCGGCTGGAAATTCAAAAAGCCCTTACGATATTTTCAACGAAATCGGAATCGATACGTCTCATACCACCTTCTGGGAAGAAGGGTTAAAATCTATTGAAGAAGAGGTAAAGCTACTTGAAAAACTTAGTACTTTAAGTGTATCGTAATTGTTTTTATGCTACATTTACTCCTATGAAATCAGACGAAATACGCAGATGTTTCCTCACTTTTTTTGAAAAGCGAGGTCATTCAATCCTTCCCAGTGCCTCACTGGTTCCTGAAAACGATCCTTCGGTGCTTTTTAACACGGCTGGAATGCAGCCACTCGTACCTTACCTGCTCGGAGAAAAACACCCCCTTGGAACACGATTGGTTAATTTCCAGAAATGTGTGCGTACCGGTGACATTGACGATATCGGTGACAACACTCACGCTACTTTTTTCGAGATGATGGGAAACTGGTCGCTCGGCGATTATTTTAAGGAAGATGCTATTAAATGGAGTTTTGAACTACTCACCTCAAAAGAAGAAGGTTTTGGCATGGACCCCCGCCGTTTGTACGTCACCTGTTTTGAAGGCGATGAAAATGCCCCACGAGATGAAGAATCAGCACATATTTGGAAAAGTATTTTTGAAAAGCACACTGTCGAGGGTAACCGCATCTTTTTCAAAGGAGTTAAAGATAACTGGTGGAGTCCAGGTGAAAATGGCCCCTGCGGACCCGATACGGAAATGTTTTACGATGTAACAGGTACGCTAACAAATGGATTGACGGACGAAGAATTCAATCAAGCTGACGAAAAACAACACATCGTTGAAATTTGGAATGATGTCTTCATGGAATATGTTAAAAAAGACGGCAAGGTAACAGGTAAGCTTGAAAAGAAAAATGTCGACACGGGTTCGGGTTTTGAACGTATTACCATGGTGCTTCAGGGCAAGGATAATATTTACGATACTGATTTATTCGCACCTATTATGGATAAAATCAGTGAATTTACCGCCGCAAGGCCGGGCCTTGAAGAATCAGGTCGTTCAAAGCGCATTATCGCCGATCACCTCCGTGCTTCCGTTTTTTTGGTGGGTGATGGCGTTATTCCTTCAAACAAAGATCAGGGTTATGTTCTTCGCCGTCTTCTTCGCCGTTCGGTTCGTTTGGCAGATTTACTTAAAATGAAGCACGGCTCACTTTTCTGGATCGCTGACACAGTCGTCACTTATTACAAAGATGTGTATCCGCTTTTACTTACTCAAAAAGAACATATTAAAAAAGTAATTGATGAGGAAGAACATAAATTTAGAAGCACCCTTGAAAAAGGGTTGAAAGAACTAACATATATTTGTTTAGGTATGACGCCGTCGGGAACCGTAGATTTACATCATGATAAATCGGAACAAACAGATATACTGCCGCGTATAACGGGTAAGGAATTATTTAGAATGTTTTCAAGTTTTGGTTTTCCTTTGGAAATGAGTTTAGAAGAAATAAAAACACGTGTGAAAATTAAAGGTGAAAATAAACTGACAGATTTTAATGAAAAAATGGTAAAAGAAGAATTCGATCAAGAATTCAAAAAACACCAAGAACTTTCTCGTGCTGGCGCTGAAGGGAAGTTTAAGGGCGGTTTGGCAAGTACAGGTGTTGCTGAAACACGCTATCACACAGCGACACATCTTTTGAATGCGGCGTTACGTGAAGTTCTCGGAAATCACGTCATGCAAAAGGGAAGTAATATCACAGCAGAGCGAATGCGCTTTGATTTTTCTCATACTCAAAAAATGACTGATGAAGAAAAGAAAAAAGTGGAAGACTTGGTAAATCAAAAAATAAAAGAGGCACATCCTGTGTCATATAAAGAAATGCCGAAAGAAGAAGCTGAAAAACTAGGAGCCATTCATGCATTCGGCGACAAATACGGTGAAATCGTAAAAGTATATTCAATAGGAAACGAAATTGATGGATATTTTAGTCAGGAATTCTGCGGAGGGCCTCATGTTTTAAATACTAACGAACTTGGAGTATTTAAAATTGCAAAAGAAGAAGCGGTTTCAGCGGGGATCCGAAGAATCAAAGCAATACTTTCATAAAATTATTTGATATACTTGATACATGTTGTTGTATCTCACAATCAAGGATCGATCGTTACTTTTGTATGAAGAAGGTCAACCACCTATCGAAAAAGATTTTTTTTTAGATTCGCAAAGTCTTGAAATTATCGATGAACTTTTAAAAAATAAAAAAGTTGAGAAACTTATCTGCATGTTTGCAGGTGACAAAATAATTTCTCAAACTAAAATTCTTGTCTATGAGCTTGAGTCGTCCTTTATGGTGGATAAAACAGTTGTTGCAAACATGATAAATGAAGCAGCTACTTCGTTTATTCAAGAAAATGAATCTGTCGATATAACTGTTATCTCAAAAGAAATTATCCATACTACCGTAAATGGCTATGAGGTAACCTCAATTCCCAGCCAAAAGATTAAGCGTCTTGAGTTGAGTGTCTTTTTGTCCGCCATCTCGATTCTTTACCGCGAGAAACTGCTCGAAGTGCTTACGAGACATGTAAAAAAAGGCACTATTGTTTTTAATTCCTATGCCTTTTATATCTCACAGAAAATACATGCACAATTTGGATTTGATGAATTTATTACTCTTTCAGCCTATGAAACTGAAGCCGATTTATCAATTAAGAAAAATCACGGTTATTTTCAAACTATTCCTATACCACTTGGTCACGATAGGTTTGTAACTTATATCGCAGGTTCCCTGAATGTATCCAAAGAAATTGCACGTTCTTTTATTATACTGCACTCTGAAAAAAAATTAGAAGAAGCTTTAGCTGCTAAAATGAACACTGCTTATGAAAAACTACACACAACATGCGACAGTGATGTTAAAGGTGCACTTACTGATCTTGCGGCGGGAATTTCATTGCCGGAACATGCATTTATTATAATCAATAAAAATTTTTCCGAACTTTATAACACTTTCTTCCAATCAGATTGCTACCACGCACTTTGTTTTACGGAAAGAGGTTTTATTATCCACATTTTAGAGGAAAACACTTTGATAAATCCACCGCAGTTGTAGTATACTATTTGAATATGAACAATAATTCTTTCAACGACATAATCCCACCTGAAGACGCAAACAAGAAATCCATTCGCAATATTCCTATTCCTGAAAAAAAGATAAACAAAATAGAGGAGCTTCTTATAGAAACGGCAAGCATGCGTGCCGCAGATCATCCTCCTGTAACCCTCAAAAAAGAAACGTACTCTACACTTCCTGAACAACCTTCTCACCTCCAAGCTGACATTGAGGAAAATGATAAACCACGTCATGTTATGTGGTTTATTGCACTTGTAGCACTTCTCGTACTTGCAGGTTCAATTTTCTTCTTCTTTAAAAAAGCTGAAGTAAAAGTTACATTAAAAACCGAAAGCATCCCAGTCAACATCATTGTAACGTCTACTTCTGATGGCGTTTCTGCGAGCGGTACGTTGGTTTACAAGCTAATGACAATTGAAAAAGAAGCCGAACTTCCCATTAAAAGTAGCGGGGAACAAGTAAAAACAGAGAAAAAAGCTTCAGGAACCATCACCATTTTCAACACTTTCAGTGCCGAACCACAGAAATTGATCGCAACCACACGGTTTGAATCAAAAGCCGGCCTCATTTACCGAATTGATAAAGATGTTGTGGTTCCAGGAATGATTACGGGTACACGAGCCAATGCAGGTCCTGGAAGTGTAGAAGTTACCGTATATGCCGACCAACCCGGACCATCATACAATGCAGGTCCTCAAGATTTCACTATTCCAGGCTTAAAAGGCAGCTCTAAATACGACGGCTTTTACGCTCGTTCAAAAACACCACTTGCTGGCGGTTTCTCTGGCGTATCAAGCAAAGTAAGTGAATCAGATCTAAAAAATGGCGAAGAGTCACTTCAAAAAACTCTCACCGCAACCATCGAAAACAGCTTTATAAACGAAAAACCAGCTTCATATTTATTTTTTAAAGAGGGAAAGAAAACTACCTTTACCTCCGTGGTAAATACTAATAACAAAGGTGAGACTGTTCTAAAAGGAAAAATGATCGCAGTTGGAATGATTTTTGAAAAAGATGCAGTTCAAAATCTCTTAAACGAACGTCTCTCTCGAACGTATCGCTTTGATACACTTGATACACTTTCTCTTTCAATTATTCCTACAGGCACATCGACGACACCATCCTTTACCTCAAATCAACCTCTTTCCTTAAAACTCGCGGGAACTCTTACAAGCGGAGAATCATTTGATCCTTCAAACTTACAGAAGGCTCTTTCGAGTAAATCCAAAACTCAGCTCCAGGAAATCCTAAGTATGTATCCAGAAATTATTTCTGCGGAAGCCACAATACATCCCATCTGGAGTGGTAATTTCCCTTCAAATCCCGATAAAATAAAGATTATTATCGACAAAAAAGCAGAATAGAGTATAATCAAAGTCCTCACCTAAAAATGGATACCAAAGAAACAAAAGCATACGGTTCAGTAGTTGAAGCGCTTCCTAACACTGAGTTCAAGGTGAATCTCGATGGGGATAAAATTATTCACACCTATTTGGGAGGACGAATGAAATTAAACCGAATTCGCGTACTTATCGGTGACCGTGTTGAAGTAGAATTGAACCCATATGAAGGAAAAAGCCGAATCATTAAACGCCTTTAACAAGTCCTAACAAAATAGCTTTACATCACATTTATAATGTGATAAGGTCATATTTACCGCGATAAATTTATTGAAATTATATGAAAGTTAAAGCATCAGTTAAAAAAATGTGTCCCAAATGTAAGGTAGTTCGCCGAAAGGGCTACCTGTACGTGACATGTAAGAGCAATCCTCGACACAAACAGCGACAGGGCTAAGTAAGGCTAATTTTTATTTTTAATAAACACATTTTATTTTATGCGAATCCTAGGTATCACCATTCCAGATAACAAGCGACTTGAAATTGGCCTTACTTCTCTTTATGGAATTGGACGACCTCGGGCTCACACTATTTTAGATAAAGCAAAAGTTGAATACGGAAAAAAGAGTAAGGATCTTACACAGGAAGAAGAAAACACTATTCGAATTATTGTTGAAAGTTACAAAATCGAAGCTGATCTAAAACGAGAAGTATCTGGAAACATTAAGCGTTTGAAAGATATCAAATCATACCGAGGTTCACGACATGCGAAACGACTTCCATCCCGAGGTCAACGAACAAGTACAAACGCTCGAACACTAAAGGGTATAAAGAAGACTATGGGAACAGGACGAAAAAAAGAAACTAAGAAATAAAAATATATGGGAAAAAAACGAATAGTTAAAAAAGGAGGTGAAGATGAGGTTGCAAAAGCACCTTCTTCAGCGTCATCAAAAAAGCGAGTAGATCGTGGAACTCTATATGTTAAATCTACTTACAATAATACTAAGGTCGTCCTCACAGACGACAAAGGTAATGCGCTTGCATGGTCAAGTTCAGGTTCTATTGGTTTTAAGGGTGCAAAGAAGGGAACTCCTTTCGCAGCTGCTAAAATCGGGGAAACACTCGGCGCAAAAGCTCAGCTACTTGGTATGAAAGAGGTAAATGTTGTGGTTAAAGGAGTAGGTTCAGGGCGTGAATCTGCAATCCGAGGTTTTGTTGCAAAAGGAATTGTGGTCAACAGCATCAAGGATATTACTCCCGTGCCACACAACGGTCCACGACCCAAGAAACCGCGTCGAGTATAATTTTTAATGTTGTTTATTTTTATATAATTTATGATTACTGGTCCAAAATACAAAATAGCACGAAGACTGGGAGCTCCCATTTTCGAGAAGACTCAAACCCACAAATTTAAGGCTTCTGAGGAACGCCGGGCTAACTCAAAGAAAAAAGGTCGAGGACGAAGTACTACCAACTTCGCTATTCAGCTTAATGAAAAACAAAAAGCCCGTTTTACTTACGGTGTAAGTGAAACACAGTTTAAAAATTATGTTAAGAAAATCATTGAAAGCAAGATCACCAAGCCTCATGAGAAGCTTTTTGAAATGCTTGAACGACGCCTCGACAATATGGTAACAGCAATCGGCCTTGGAACAACTCGTTCGTTTGGTCGGCAAATTGTTAACCACGGACACATTTTAGTGAACGGTCGACGAGTCGACGTCCCTTCATATTCAGTAACACTGGGCGATGTAATTTCTATTCGAGAAGGAAGTAAAGGGCGAACTCTTTTTAGTAATCTCGAGGAAACCATGAAAACCAAAGAATTCCCATCTTGGATTGCTTACAACGCAGACAAGAAAGAATGGAAAGTTTCCGGAATGCCGAAAGTTTCTGGCCAGGTGCTTCTTTTTGACCTAGAAGCCGTGATTCAACATTACAAGCGATAAATAACATTTTAAATAAAATATATGTCTGATTATCACGTTTTACTACCATCAAAACCAAAAGTTATCGAAGAAAAAGGTAACAAAGGAGTTTTTGAAATTGACGGTCTTTATCCAGGCTACGGACACACTCTAGGAAACTCACTTCGACGAATTATTCTTTCTTCACTTCCAGGAGCGGCTATTACTTCGATCAAATTCAAGGGCGTTAACCACGAATTTTCTACAGTGGCTGGCATCAAAGAAGATGTCATTACTATGGTTTTAAACCTCAAAAAGGTTCGAATAGAGATGTTTTCAGATGAGGTTCAAGTTATATCTCTCAAAACAAAAGGAATTAAAGATGTAACAGCCGACGATATCGAAGCATCGGGCCAGATCAAAATTCTTAATCCCGAACTTCATATTGCTCACGTTACTGACAAAAATGTCGACCTTGATATTGAACTTACCATCCAAAAAGGCCTAGGTTATGTTTCAAAAGAAGTTCTTCAAAAAGAAAAAATGGATATCGGAATAATTGCCCTTGACGCACGATTTAGTCCTATCGAGCGAGTAAGTTACGAAGTGGAAAACATGCGAGTGGGAGATCGAACTGATTTCAACCGACTTAAACTCACGATCGAAACAGACGGAACTATTTCAGCTAAGTCAGCTCTTGAAAAATCAATTGAAATCATGATCTCACAACTTAAAGCTATTATTGGCTTTAAGGAAGAAGAAAATTTCCTTATTGAGGATAGTAAGCTTGATTCCAAAGGCTCTCACGAAGATGCTGATGGTGAAGGAAAGGAAGAATATGATGATTTCCTTAAAACCCGAACAGAATCTCTTGATCTTTCAGCTCGAACAGTCAATGCACTTATCAATGCTAACATCCGAACCGTCGGAGGCTTGGCTCGAAAAAAAGAAAAGGATATTCTAAGCATCGAAGGTCTTGGTGCTAAAGGAGTTGAAGAAATTAAAAAAGTGTTGACAGATAACAATATTAGTCTAAAATAGACTTTCAATTCCTACCACCATGAGACACCATAAAAATACACGAATACTGGGCCGAAACCGCAATCAACGCAAAGCTTTGATCAAGTCTTTGATGTATTCTCTTTTGGTGCATGAACACATGGTTACCACTCTTGCCAAAGCAAAAGAAATGCAAAGTCATGTAGAAAAGCTTGTAACAAAAGGCAAAGTTGATTCACTTTCAGCTCGACGATTAGTTTATTCTCGAATTGGGGAAAGTAACGCATCACGAAAGCTTTTTGACACTATTTCTCCTAAATACAAAGATCGAACCGGAGGATACACCCGCATTACCCGAATGCCTCGCCGAAAAAGCGATGCTGCAGAAATGGCACGAATCGAATTCGTCTAACCCTTTTATATATTTTTATGATTAAAACAATTGACGCTACATATAAAAAACTAGGACGAGTCGCAAGTGCGGCAGCAAGTTCTCTTATGGGAAAAGATTCTGTTGATTTTGCGCGACACATTCTTACTGAGGTAAAAGTTGAAGTCATCAACGCTTCAAAGCTTGATATTGATGATACTAAAAAGCGCAACAAAATTTACAAACGGTATTCTGGTTATCCAGGAGGACAAAAAGAACTTTCACTTGAAAAAATTACTGAAAAGAAAGGAAATGCTGAAATCGTACGTATTGCGATTCGTGGAATGTTACCTAACAACCGTCTTCGCGCTAAAATGCTTAAAAATTTAACAATTACTGATTAATATATGGCTGAAGAAACTAAAAAACGATATATCGAAGCAGTGGGACGACGAAAGACTTCGACTGCACGCGCTCGCATCACAGAAGCTTCGAAGGCATCTTACCTTGTGAACGATACCGAACTTTCAACTCACTTCAAAACAGCTGAACTTCAGAAAACTATCACTGATGCGTTTGTTGTCGCTGGAACCACTATTCCTTTCAAAGTAACTATCAAAGTTAACGGTGGCGGAACCGCCTCTCAGGCTGTAGCAGTACGTCACGCAATCTCGCGTGCGCTTATTATCTTCGATCTTTCATTCCGAGGTGCTTTAAAGAAAGCAGGGTACCTTAAACGAGATCCTCGAGCTAAAGAACGACGTAAGTTCGGTCTGAAGAAAGCCCGAAAAGCTCCGCAGTGGAGTAAGCGTTAATTCGAAAGTTGGAAAGACTTATTGTAAATTCTCACACGATCCATTTGGTAGGTGGCGTATCTCGGTTGATTACCCGTACCTAAATAAATGTACACAGGGTTACCAGGAATCGTTACCGTTGGTGTGCCGCAGTTGTGTTCAAAGAAAAAAACTCTTGGTGCTGATGCACGATTCTCCCCAATTAATTTGCCGTTGAGATAAACAGATTCTTTTGTACCGTCGCTCACTGTCCATGTTACAAGTACATGATTCCATCTTCCAATTAATTCAGAGGGCTGTACATTAGTCGTGAGGGAATTGTAATAACCCCATTGAATACCACCGCATGTCCAAATTCCGGGAAATTGGGTTGTACCCTGCATATTGAAAGAAATATATGCATGATAAGCATTATCACCAGCTCTAGGTCCTGCACTGAATATGGGAAATTGGACTCCGTTTGTGTACTCCGACGGCTTAACCCAGAAAGATATTGATCCTTCATCTGGGTTAAAATTATTTAGGAACCCTTCTGCATTTTGAGAAAAATTATTTATCGAAATAGCATCTCCGTTTGGTCCTGCAGCAACCCGCGTGGCACCGACAAGCGATAAGTTATTTCCATTACCCGAACTATCACTAACAAGAGCGCCACTTGTCAAACCTTCGTTAAAATTATACTCAGCGATAAGTTCATCACCTATTTTTGCGTTTACATTACTTTCAAATAATTGACCTGCCGCAATGATCCCTTTATTCCGGACTGAGGATAGATTTGCAAGCACTATACTCGAAAGCAGGGAAATAATAGAGATAACAACTAAAAGTTCGATCAGTGTAAAACCTCTTTTTTTCATATAAAAATTATACTAAAGCAGAGAGTCTTGCGCAATTTTTTTACGCACGTATTATAAATAACCTATGAATGACGATACAAATGTACATGACGATGTAATTATTGAAGATGAAGCCGATGAAAACGGGGAAGTTGATGGCGCACAAGTAATTTCCAAATTGCGGGAAAAACTGAAAGTCGCTATCGAAGAAAAACAAAAATACCTTGATTCGTGGCAGCGCGATAAGGCGGATTTTATCAATGCCAAAAAACGCGCTGATGAAGAACGGAAAGAATTCATGACGTTTGCAGAAGCTAATCTCATAAGCGAGCTCATCCCGTCACTTGATAGTTTTGAAATGGCTATGGCCAACAAAGAAGCCTGGGAAAAAGCAGACAAAAACTGGCGCGTTGGTGTCGAATACATTTATTCACAAATTGTTTCAACTCTCGAAAATCATGGACTTAAAAAAATTGATCCGAAAGGGCAACCTTTTGATCCGAATCATCATCATTCTGTGGCACTTGTGGAAACTGATAAAGAGGAAGAGGAGGGAAAAGTAATTGAAGTAGTCGCGTATGGTTATTCATTAAATGGTAAAGAGATCCGTGAACCCCAGGTAAAGGTGGGTGAGATTGGTGATAAAAAATAATACAAAAAAACCAGCGAAGGCGGGAAAGGCCCCATCTTCGCTGGTCCGAATTGATTCATTATCAGGGAGACTTGAGGTCTGTCTTGCAGAAGTAAGTGAAGATTCCCGCTACTACAGCAGTAAGGCCATAAACGATCACCAATTTTTCAGCTAAACCTTCCAAGCCCCATGCCCACCATCCGACAAGCATAAAAATCAATAATACACCAGTGAATAAGGCGAGAAATGCAATAACTTTCATAGTTAATTACCTCAAGGTTCAGAGACACCAGAATTGGTTCCCTATGGCAAAAAAATACCACAAAACTATATATACCGTCAATAATTTGACATAATATAATTTGTGATATAATCCGAAGATGCAATTAAGCGCACCTCGCATTTACATCATTGAACGAAACGTGACCACTGAAGCGGGTATTTTCGTGGCGCGTTTTGAAGTGACCGAAATTGCTGGTTCTTACAAAGCGCGTCTCATCGAGATGATGCCAGTTGCCTCAATTAAAACTCTTTCGAGTGAAATGATGCTTCTCGAATCACCACACATCATTGAACGACCGGTTTATTATTTCAATCGCCCTACTAAAACGACTTCGCCCTTTTTTGATCTATTTACTTTTTTTGTAAGCCAACCAACTCGCGCACCTGATTTAATGTAAGTTTTTAATTTCCCTTCTTCAGATGAAGAGGGGATTAAGGGGTGTTGTGATTGTTTTAATGAAATCTCAAAGACATCACAACACCTCCCAGCCTCTTCTTTATCTAAAGAGGAGGTAAATACATGGATCCCCGCATTCGGGACATCGTCGGAGATGACGAGGATGACAGCATTAAAATTAAACTAAAAAACTATGGCTAAAATAATTGGAATCGACCTAGGAACAACAAACTCAGCAGTGGCCGTCATGGAAGCAGGCGAGCCAAAAATTCTTGAAAACACCGAAGGTGCTCGTACCACACCTTCGATCGTGGCACAAACAAAGACCGGCGAACGCGTTGTTGGTCTCATCGCCAAGCGACAAGCGGTAACCAATCCGAAAAATACTGTCTTCGGCATCAAACGATTCATCGGCCACAGCTTCGAAGAATCGGTGGTTCAAAAAGACAAGAAAACCGTGCCATTCGAAGTAAAAAAATCTTCGAATGGTGGTGTTGAAGTAAAAATGGGTGACAAGGATTACCGACCGGAAGAAATCTCGGCGATGATTCTTACAAAACTTAAAAACGACGCTGAGGCAAAACTTGGCGAAAAAGTTACTCAAGCCATCATCACTGTTCCTGCGTACTTTAACGACTCACAGCGACAGGCTACAAAAGACGCGGGACGAATCGCTGGTCTTGAAGTAATGCGAATCATCAACGAACCAACCGCCGCCGCTCTTGCATATGGTTTCAACAAAAAGAAAGATGAGAAAATTGTCGTCTACGATTTCGGAGGAGGAACATTCGATATTTCTGTTCTCGAAGTAGGTGACGATGTGGTTGAAGTAAAATCAACCGACGGAGACTCACATCTTGGAGGCAAAGATATCGACCAGAAAATCTTGAACTGGCTTGCAGATGAATTCAAAAAAGAATCAGGTATCGATGTTCGAAATGATGCACTGGCACTTCAGAGACTCGACGAAGGTGCAGAAAAGGCAAAGATTGAACTTTCAACTGCCATCGAAACTGAAATCAATATTCCGTTTATCACTTCAGACTCATCAGGTCCGCGCCACCTACTTATCAAGATGACTCGAGCGAAGCTTGAAGAACTTTGTCGAGAATTTATCGAACGTTCCATCGAAATCACAAAGCGTGCTATGGAAGCGTCACCTTTTAAGCTCAGTGAGATCAATGAGATCGTGCTTGTGGGTGGTCAGACACGTATGCCTGCCATTATAAACGCCGTGAAGGACTATTTCGGCAAGGAACCCAACAAATCTATCAATCCTGACGAAGTGGTGGCTCTTGGGGCAGCTATTCAGGCGGGAATCATCCAAGGAGATGTAAAAGACATTCTTCTTCTCGATGTTATTCCACTTTCCCTTGGT
>JAYTST010000043.1:0-4721 GCA_043745565.1 bacterium | reverse complement strand
TTATCTTGGTACTCAAAAAAGCGTAACCAATGAACTTCATGCCATTGATGTCAGTCTGCCAACTTCACCACATGAATTATCTACTGCAGAAATAGGTAATGCAGTAAACGACCTATTTGCCTTTAAAGATAAACTTTACGTGGCAACCCCAAATAACGAAGAACTGAAAGTATTTCAAATCAATCCAGATGGAACGTTGATACTTCTTTCTGCCTTCGATGCTCCAGGAGGTTCTGGAAATGGTAAAAGACTTTCGCTTTTTCTCAATACACTTTACCTCGGACGAACAGTAGGTAAAGATGAATTATTCGCACTTTCAGCTAGTAGTTCACCATTAGTAAAAAACTTTTCGTTTCCAATTGCAGCAAGTATCGAGGGTGTGTTTGGTTACGGTTCATTACTTTATATTCTTTCAACAAACACCTCTGATGGATTCGGCGTATATGATAGTGCGTTAGCAACTTCGACACGAGTAAATGTTAAAGTGGGCTTTCCATTAACACCCATCGGCTTTGATTGCGATCAAAACACCTTTTATATTTCGCTTGAGAACAGTCGTCTCATATATGTAATTAAACCTTCATTATGAAAACAACGAACAGTGGATTCACTTTAATAGAAATAATTATTTATTATGCGCTCGGAGCTTTTCTTCTCTCACTTATATTTACCAGTTTCATTGACATGCTAGATAGTTCACGCAAAACAGAGACGTTAATAATAAGCACTCATGAATTATTTATCACTGACATTTCAAAATAAAAAAGAAAAAGGCTTTATGACGTTAGTTCCTGTCCTCATTATTACAAGCTTGTTATTTTTACTGCTTTATTCAAACCACGAACGAAATCTAAATTTAAGCTATTCAATTTCCCGTTATGAATCATTTGTTGACGCACAATTTAAAAAGAAAAGCTGTCAAAACCTTAAAGTTCTTTATATTTCTTACGACCCCAATTTCTTGATAAATTGTTGATACTTTATTTATTTGTTCTTGAGATGAGTTTTATAAACTTACTTTATTATTTAATATCAAGAACGAACATGAAAAAAATACAAAAAAGAGTGTATCAACGGAAAATGAGAGGTTTTACATTGGTAGAGATGTTGGTCGTCATAGGTCTCATTGCTTTACTTGCAAGTGCTGCACTTGTTGCGGTTAATCCTTCACGCCAATTCAAACTAGCCCGCGATTCGCAACGTTCTGTGCATGTCAGTGCGTGGCTTAATGCGATAGGGCAAAACATTTCTGAGAATAAAGGAGTGTTTACGTGTGGTGGTGTTGCTAAAAACTTACCTGCAACAACTACAATTATTTCTTCGAACGCAAGTAGTTCGGACTTTGCTTCATGTATTGTTCCTACCTATTTAGCAAATGTCCCCTACGATCCCACAGAAGCAGGTGCGCATTTTACAAGCTTCACTGACTACAACACTGCGTACTCGGTAGCTCAAGATACAAGTGGACATATTACCATCTCTGCTAAAAGCGAAATCGATACGATGAAATTTATAACCGCAACACGGTAAAGATAGCAATGCAAGCAATTGACAGTAATTATCAAAACGTTATTATTGAAAGGAAACTCAGTTAACCAGCAGTCAACTTCAACCAAACAGAGTAGTAAATTATATGGAAGACCCAACCGAAGATGAAGGAATGTTTACATTCCTAGGCAACCTTGATCGAACACACGGTCACGAAGTTCGGCGATTGAATTATCAAAAACCACAAAAACCTCATGTCGACTCAGGGTTTGACGTGCCAGAGCCACCACCCCACGAAAACCAACTTGCTCATGAAGGTCCGTGCTTTCCGGTTATTGATGATTTGCCTGGCTTCCAATTAGTCAGAACTTAGCCCTTGCGTCCCGCGCTCCATCGCCTCCCGTCGTGCATCTTGCACGGCGGGAGGCTTTTCTTGTCATTCTGTCACTTATCTTATACCATACGTCCATATGAAAATTTCCAGGGAAAATGATAAAACAAACCATGATTTGATCGTGGTTAAAGGCGCGCGTACTCACAACCTGAAAGACATCACCGTAGAGATGCCACGCAATAAAATGATAGCTATTACAGGTCTTTCGGGCTCAGGTAAATCATCACTCGCATTCGATACTATTTTTGCTGAAGGTCAAAGACGATATGTTGAGTCACTTTCTTCATATGCACGACAATTCCTGAAGCAAATGCAAAAACCCGACGTTGATGAAATCACCGGACTTTCACCAGCAATTTCAATTGACCAAAAATCACGTTCAAATAATCCACGTTCGACAGTGGCAACTATTACAGAAATTTACGATTATCTTCGTATTCTTTTTGCACGTATCGGACGACCGCATTGTTTAATTTGTGATCGCGAAATTAAAAAATTATCTAAGGAAGAAATTCTGGAAAGTATTGTAATGACGGTGAATGCACTTGATACGAGTAAAAATAAAAAGCAGGTGCTTGGCGTTGAATATACCAATCTCACATTTTCTATTTATTCACCACTTGTGGTTGGACGAAAAGGTGAGTACTACCAACTTCTTTATGATCTTCTTGGTAAAGGATATGAAGAAGTGCGTGTTGACGGCGTTCCATATAAACTTCGCGAGCAAATAATTCTTTCTAAAACTAAAAAACACAACATCGACGTGCTGGTTGACACCTTTTATATTTCTGAACTTACTACTAAAGATAAAAAGCAAAAAGACGCCTTTGATGAACGTCTGAACGAAGCAATTGAAAAAGCACTTGAAGAATCAGAAGGCTTGCTCCGTATTGTTACCCCTCAAGCAGACTCGTCACGCCAGAGCCTGGCGCAGGCGGATCATCTCATCTCTTCAAAGTTCATGTGTCCTTTTGATGGTTTTTCATATCCCGAAATCGAACCTAGGCTGTTTTCTTTCAACTCACCCTACGGCGCGTGTACCGAATGTAATGGTTTGGGTACGCGCGGTTTCTTTGTGAATGAACCATGTCCTGTTTGTAAGGGTGCACGCCTCCGTGAAGAATCGCTTCACGTTTTCATGTATCACGGTGAAGAAAAAATAAATATTATTAATCTCGTTGATCGCTCAATCAAGGATACACTCGTCTTCTTTAAAGAATTAAAATTATCGCCCAAAGAAAAGGAAATTTCAAAAGTGGTGGTCAAAGAAATCCAGAATCGTTTGAACTTTATGAACGATGTCGGCATTGAATATCTTTCCCTTTCACGCCGCGCCAATACACTTTCCGGTGGAGAAGCCCAACGAATCCGCCTTGCTTCGCAGCTCGGGTCAGGATTGGTGGGCGCGCTTTATGTGCTCGACGAACCAACCATCGGTCTTCATCAGCGCGATAATGATCGACTCATCCAAACCTTACTTAGCCTTCGTGATGCGGGAAATACTATTATCGTGGTAGAACACGACGAAGATACGATATTTTCCGCAGATTATATTATCGACATCGGCCCTGGTGCGGGCGTTCATGGAGGAAGGGTGGTTGTGTCAGGATATCTCGATGAACTTTTAACAGCGAAGAAAAATACTTCGGACTCATTAACCCTTAGTTATTTGCGCGGAGAAACGGTGATTGAGATTCCAAAAGAACGCCGTTCTAAAGAAATGGGTACGCTTTCGGTACGCGGTGGAAATATATTCAATATTAAAAACTTAAACATAGATATTCCGCTCGGACGCCTCATCACGGTTACAGGAGTTTCAGGTTCTGGCAAATCATCGTTCGTGTACGACATCCTTCATCGTAATCTTCAGGCCCGACTTGAAAAAAACTATCGCACAGCACAGCTTTTCAACGTTGGAAGTTTTACCGGAAGTGAATATCTTGGCCGCTCGATTTTGATCGATCAATCTGCCATCGGCCGTACACCACGTTCAAATCCTGCTACCTACACGGGAGCATTTACTCATATTCGCGACATGTTTGCCGAAACTTCCGAAGCCAAAGCACGCGGATGGAAAGCAAATCGTTTCTCATTCAACGTCAAAGGCGGTCGTTGCGAAACCTGCCAAGGAAATGGCATGATCGAAGTGGAAATGCATTTCTTGCCGACGGTGTTTGTGACCTGTGATGTCTGCAACGGCAAGCGCTTCATGAAAGAAACGCTCGAAGTAAAATACAAAAAGAAAAATATTTACGATGTACTTTGTATGACCGTCGAAGAAGCTTTGACATTCTTCGAAGACATCCCATCTATTTATGATCGCATGAAAACACTTGCTGAAGTAGGTCTTGGATATTTACAACTTGGACAATCGGCAACCACACTTTCTGGCGGAGAAGCCCAGCGAGTGAAGATTTCTTCCGAACTGTATCGTCCGCATATTCAAAAAACTATTTATATTCTTGACGAGCCAACTATCGGTCTCCACTACGAAGATGTGCGCAAACTTATCGAAATTCTGCAGAAGCTCGTCAACAAAGGCAATACGATTATTGTCATCGAGCACAACATGGATTTAATCAAGTCGTCCGACTACGTGATCGACATCGGTCCCGAAGGCGGTTCGGGTGGCGGACAAATTGTCGCCAAAGGAACCCCCGAAGAAGTTGCCAACAATCCAAAAAGTTATACAGGGAAGTATTTGAAGAAGGTGTTGGGGAGGTAGATTAGAACACACAACTGCACAAGTTCAGAAACATATGAGACTCATTAAATGAGTTAACACATGCGCCACTTCAACATTTTGAGAGGAACCAAGGGATGGAAAGTGATGTATGAT
>JAYTST010000042.1:0-4792 GCA_043745565.1 bacterium | reverse complement strand
CGGCGTGAGCTTGAAGAGGAAGGTCTTTAAAATAATTTATTTGAATTTTAGTTACTTCAGGTTTCGTATTGTCTTTATGAGTAGATAAAAAAGGGAGGTCGTGATTAACGAAAAGAACTACAATCAAAACCGCCACAGCGGTGACACATGTGAGAGAATAAGCAATTGTTCGTTTAGAAACGTCTTGTTCGAGCATATTGTTCTGCTAAGGTTAAGCTTCAGGCTGGTGTGCGGATTTGAAACCCTCAATTTCGCTCTTGACGGCTTCGTATTCTTCCAGTTCTTCGAGTTTAGAGATTCCAAGCAAAGAAAGCAAGTCCAGTGTTCCACGGTAACTAAAACTTCGTCCTTCCTTCGTTTCCTCTTTTTCGATCAATCCACGAATCAATAGGTTACGCAAAATAAAGCCTGAATTGACGCCTCGAATATAATCGATTTCTTTTTTGGATAATGGTCCACGATATAAAATAATTGACAATGTTTCGAGCGCAGAAGGCGTTAATTCTTTTACGAGTTCTTCTTTAGAAAGTGTTTCGATTAGTTCACCGGCATCAGAATGAGTTTTGAGGGTTATTTCATCACCATTTCGTTGAAGTACAATTCCTCGGCCATGAAGAGCGCTTTCAAGTTCCGAAATCGCTTCGATTATTTCCTCGACATCTTTTGAAAGCACTTTAGAAAGCCACCCTACCGAAACAGCTTCATTTTTCCAAAAAAGTAATGCTTCAATGTGTTGTGAGGTGGTCATATTTAATAATGAGGTGTCGATACATTATGTGACTCAATCGAGATATCGTCAAAGAGGACGTGTTGATTCACTTCCACGATTCCCTGCTTTACCAGTTCGAGCATTGCCAAGAAACTGACAATGACATTTACTTTTTCTTCGCGTGTCATCACACCCTTTCCATGTTTAGAGAAATCCTTGAAGCTTAATGTGAGTGCTGACTTAATTCGTCCCGCTAAATCATCGATAGTCTCTTCAAGGCTACGAATTTTGCGTACGGTTACTTCGGGAAGCTTTTCTTTTTGTGGAAGTGAAACGAGGACATTTTTAATTGCTTTTACAATTGCGCCGATGGTGATGTCGGGCGATGGCGAGAATATTACTTCTGCCTCGCGTTCTCGCCCCGCAAAAAGAATATTTTTTCCAAATCGGTTTTTGATGTGAAGTGAAAGATCTTTGATACGCTTGTATGTTTTAAGACGATCTTCGAGTTCGCTGACGCTTTTCTCCTCTTCTTCGGTGAGTGAAAGATCCGGAAGAAGCGAGCGTGATTTGATGAGAAGTAAGGTCGAGGCGATAACAATGAAGTCAGCAGTATCGCCCATACCAAAATGTCCCATTTGTTCGATGTATGCAATATAATCGTCAGTTACTTTGGCAAGTGAAATGTCGTTTATAAAGAGCTTTCGTTTTTCAACAAGCGACAAAAGCACATCAAGCGGACCTTCGTAGATTTCGGTTTTAATACTGAATTGTGAGCTCATGTTGCAATGATGATCATTGTAATTTTTTTAGTGTTTCACGAAGACTCTCGTCGCTCGCTTTATCGAAGTCATGCGAGGAAATATACCCTTCGTAATGTGTGAAGTATTTTGGAACCGATGATTCAATCGGTTTCCATTTCTCCATATCTTTAGTTCCATGCATCGGAAAAAGTTTGGCGTGAACATGATCTACACCAAACCCTTCGAATACCAAGGCGGTTCGTCCAACATCATCGAGCTTACTATCAAGAAGAAGAGCTACTTTTTGGGTGGCAAGAATAAGCGAAGTAAGTACATCGGCAGGCAACGCAAAAGCGTAACTTTCATAATGCTTTTTAGGTATTACAACCGTTACGCCTTCGGTATTGGGAAAGATGGAAAGAAAAGCGAGATGTTCGTTATCTTCCCATACTTTATATGCAGGTGCGTTGCCTTTGACGATTTCGCAAAAGACGCACGACATTGCTGTTATGAAAGATGCTTTGAAATGAATCCAGCCATTTTCATCATGTGAACCTGAGCTTTTCCGTCGAAAATTTTCTTAAGCTTTTCGTCGTTGTTGATATTTCGTTTGTCCTTTGGATCTTGAAGATCATTCTTCTTGATATATTCCCAGATCTTCTTAGTAACTTCTGATCGAGGCATAGGACCCTTTCCCACCACCTCTGCGAGTTCAGGGCTGATGTTCATAGGTTTCATAAAAGCTGAAGTTGGTTTTGTAGCCATATAAGTTTAACTTTTTTGTTATTTAATAAACTTACTACCAGTATACCCTGTATATACCTATTTTGACAACAGATTGTCAATTCTGTTAATATCGCGCGGAAATGCAGTTGCTTCTTTGATGTTGGGTAAATCAAGCATTCGCGCAGTAAAACGCTCAAGTCCAGTCGATGATCCGCCGTGCGGAGGCATACCATATTTGAATGCTTGGAGATAATAACTGAATTTTTCTGGATCAAGATTTCGCTCTTTCATTCGAGTAATAAGATCTTGGTAATTGTGAATGCGTTGAGCCCCACTGTTGATTTCTAATCCTTTAAAAAGCAAATCAAAACCGCGAGATCGAGGGGCTTCAGAAGGTTCTTCGTAGGTGTAAAATGCTCGGGCTTTAGTTGGAAACTTGGTGATGAATACAAAGTCGGAGTTGAATGTTTTTTTAGCGTATTCACAGATTTGACGTTCATCTTCAGGCGCCATGTCGAGTGTGTCTTCAATGGCACGACCGAATTCTTTAGTAATTAATGCGTGCGCTTCTTCAAGTGTAAAAACGGGAAATTCTGCAGGAACTTCAGGAAGTGCGGTATTAAATCGAGCGAGAATGTCGCTGTGATTATTTTTAATATCATTAACTACATCTTGAATAACAGTTTGAAGCATGTTCATCACTTCTTTTTCATCGTCAATAAAACCCATTTCAAAATCCATCTGAGTAATTTCAGAAATATGTCGCGTGGTGGCACTTTTTTCAGCCCGAAAGACTTTGGCGATTGTGAATGATCGCTCAAATGCTCCTACCATGATTTGTTTGTAGAATTGCGGACTAGTCGCAAGGTAGGCAGCTTGTTCATTGAAGTAATTAACCTTGAACACTGCCGCACCGCCCTCGGCATCTCCACCTACAAGTGCGGGGGCAATAAATTCAGTGAAGCCTTTACTTCGAAGTGAGTTGCGATAGGAATCAAGAATAGCTGCTTGCATGGTAAAAATATCCCGTGACCGTTCGGTTCGAAGAGTGAATGGTAAATTATCGAGATGAGTGTCGAGGTTGATTTCAGTCCCAAGTTCAAAAGGTAGTTCTTCCGCTTCGCTTAAAACGGTAATTTCTAAGATTTCAAGTTCGATTGCTCCATTCATTTTGTCTTTCTGAATGTTACGCTCCGGTCGAGGATTTACTTTCCCTTTTACTTCAACCACCCATTCTTGACGAAGTGTGGCGCCCACAGTGTGAGCATCGGTTGCATTTGGTAAGATCACACCCTGCACTTTGCCGGACATGTCACGAAAATCAAGGAAAATAAGCTTGCCTTGGTCACGACGGACATCTACCCACCCTGCGATAGTAACTTCTTCTCCCACTTTTGTAGCGAGGTCTTTTATGTAAGTTCGATTGGTCATGATTATTCTATCCTAACATAATTTGCTGATGGGGTTAAACCTCATTGATCTGCAATGTTTCTTTAGAATTAGAACTTTCACTAATAGGCCATTCTGATATCATCAGTAGATTGCAATCTCTGAACGGTAAAGATTGCCATATTTCTTCCGTAATAAAAGGCATGAATGGATGAAGGATTTTAAGTGAGGACGTTAAAATAGTATAGATTGTATGTTGTTTCGATAATTTTAGTTTTAAATCAGGCCCTACTAAGATTAGTTTTGATTCTTCAATAATGTTGTCAGCTAACTCATGCCAGATATAATGGTAAATCTTTTCCGAGGCAAGATATAAACGATAATTTTCAAAATCATTTGTTATGTCACTCATGATTGCTTTAAGTTGTGTCAATATTTCTTCATCTCTCGTTGTTAAAGTTACAGAATTTTGGTGTTCAAAATCGCTAGTATTTTCAAGAATAAAACGCGTGATATTCCATAATTTATTTGCAAAATGTTTATATCCTTTTATTTTATTTTCATCGAACTTAATATCGTTACCTACAGAGGTGCCGATTAGAAGGCCCATTCTCAAAGCATCAGCTCCATAGGCATCAATAATTTTGAGGGGATCAATACCATTTCCTAATGATTTACTGAACTTGCGACCATCTTTATCTCTTACTAAACCATGAATAAGCACTGTCTTAAATGGAATTTGTCCTAGATGAAAACCACTCATTAGAATCATTCGGGATATCCAGAGAGGAAGAATTTCGTAGGCGGGACACATGAACGACGTTGGATGAAACTTTTTTAAGTCAACTGTGTTTTCTGGCCAACCAAGAGTTGAAAAAGTCCAAAGTGATGATGAAAACCACGTATCAAGAACATCATCTTCTTGATACCACCCACTTTCTTTAGGTGGTTCTATGCCACAATACACCTCATCCTCTCTATACCATATTGGTATTCTATGTCCAAACCATATCTGTCTAGAAATACACCAATCTCTTAAATTATCTATCCAGTGAAAATATATTTTTCTATATCTTTCTTGTGGCATATAGATATCTCCACTTTCAACAGCTTTTCTCATTATTGCTTTAAGAGAAGTTTTGGTAGTATTGGGAAGACCATTAATTTGAAAATGATTGGGCGTAAACATTTTATTAACATCGATCCACCACTGCAATTTTGGTAA
>JAYTST010000041.1:0-4891 GCA_043745565.1 bacterium | reverse complement strand
TTTACCTCAAGCACGACATTTTGTGCTTGATATGAATTTTTCAATTGATCATATTCATTTTTCATATTCTCAAAGATTGCTCGCTTAGCATCAATCGTAAGTCCGATTGTCTGTAGTTTATTAGTTGAGCGCTGCCGCGTATCATATATGAGATTGATAATAATGCTGCCTTTTTCTTCTTGAAAGGAAAAAAGATTTTTATTAAAGGGTTTTTCCCAAATACCTTCTGCTTTTGCTAAAGATGAAATGAAATCTTTTTTAGTTATGCCGAAACGTGTATCAAATTCTCCGAGCGAATATGTAAGAGGTTTTACGCACGGTTGCGTTGAAAAGTATTGATGATATTCTTTATTTATAAATTGTGCGAGTGGAACATGGTAATAAAAACCAGCGCCAATAACGCTGCATAAAATAAAGAGTGAGAACCAAGAGGTTTGCGAAGATTTCATAGTGCCATAATATCATATGAGTAATATAATTTTATCTTTTTCAATCGCTTCACTCTGAAAAAATAAAAACAATATGCAGGATGTACTATCCAGATAGATTGTTATTATGTGTTACTATTAAAAAATCATGGCTTCAACCCTTTTTACTACCAGTGTCATTATCCCAGCATTTAACGAAGAAAAAAATATTGGACATTGCATTGAAGCAATTCAAGCAAGTGGAGCACAATTTCTCGAAATCCTAGTAATAGACAACGGAAGTGTGGATGGTACAAAGAAAGTGGCAGAGAAGTATCCCGGCGTAAAAGTAATTGATGAAACAAGGAAAGGGGTTACTCGCGCGCGACAGAAGGGGGCGGATGAAGCGAAAGGAGACCTACTTGTATTCATTGATGCAGACAATACATTACCCTCACAGTGGTACGAGACAATGATTTCAGAATTTGAAAAAGATAAAAAGCTTGGCTGTCTAAGTGGCCCGTATGTGTATACCGATGTGCCATTTATAATGCGAATTGCAGTTGCGATTTATTGGTATATTTTTGCCTATCCTACTTATTTAATTCTTGGATATATGGCAGTGGCGGGAAATATGGTAATCAAAAAAGAAGTATTCGAAAAAATGGGAGGCTTCGATACACGTATTGAATTTTATGGCGATGATACTGATACTGCACGAAGAGCAAAACAGTTTGGTAGAATGAAGTTTAGTCTGGATTTAGTAATGTATTCTTCCGGGCGCAGGTTTAGCAATCAAGGCCTTTTGAAAACCGCAACACTGTATGTGAGTAATTTTTTTTCTCAAGTTGTGGCTCATAAGTCAATAACTAACTCAAACCAATATAAAGATTTTCGTTAATTGTATGAAACTTGATCATTTTATTCATTACGTTAAAGATAAAAAGTATCTCATTTCTTTTGGATATGGGTGGCTACTTCTTATTGCTAGTTTATTTATTAATTATTTCGCAGGGACTTACGCCACCCTTCGAGCGAGCAGTCCGGTTGACGATATTGTGTTAAGCAACATTCCCGTTATGAATGCCGGAACTATTTTTGTATACGGTCCTATTTTCGTTTGGATATTTGTTGCTATTTTGTGCCTTAAAAAACCAAACCGCATTCCTTTTGTATTAAAAAGCATCGCTCTTTTTATTATTATTCGTTCGCTGTTCATCACTCTTACGCATATCGGGCCTTTCCCTGATCAAGTGTACATTGATTATCCTTCGGATATTATCGGTAAATTTACTTTTGGAGGTGATCTTTTTTTCTCAGCGCACACAGGCTTACCTTTTTTAATGGCTCTTGTCTTTGGTGCAAATAAAACCCTCCGTTTTGCATTTACTATTATCGCTGTCTTTTTTGGTATTATTGTTTTGCTGGCGCATCTTCATTATTCCATCGATGTTCTTTCAGCCTTCTTTATTACCTATACTATTTACCATATTTCGTGTCATTTGTTCGAGGAGGATAAAAAAATGTTTTCGTAGTATACTCACTTTTATGAAGGAATCATACGTTATCACTATCGGTCTTGAAGTGCATGCTGAACTGAATACTCATACCAAGATGTTTTGTGCATGCTTGAATGAAGCCGCGACTTCTGATTTAAAACCGAATAGCAATATTTGTCCGGTTTGTATGGGCCATCCTGGAACACTTCCCACCATAAATTTTCAAGCCGTCAAAAACGTGTTGAAAGTAGGTGTGGCGCTCGGCAGTGACTTGGCAGATTTTACTGAATTCGATCGAAAGAATTATTTTTATCCTGATATTCCAAAAGGATATCAAATTACTCAATACAAATATCCGCTTGTATCGGGAGGCTCTCTCGAGGGTGTTGAAATCACTCGCATTCACCTTGAAGAAGACACCGCGCGTTCTTCTCACGATCAAGGAAAGGTGGGCGATGATTATAGTTTGGTGGATTTCAATCGCGCTGGAGTACCTTTGATGGAATTAGTGACCGAACCTGTTATTCATTCTGCGAAGGAAGCGGTAGATTTTGCACGTGAATTACAGTTACTTTTGAAGACCCTCGGTGTCGCAGAGGCTAATATGGAAAAAGGTGAAATGCGAGTTGAAGCAAATATTTCGGTCGCGAAAAGTGGTGCAGCTAAACTTGGAACTAAAGTTGAAGTAAAAAATTTAAATTCATTTCGGGCGGTTGAACGGGCAATTGATTTTGAAGTAAAGCGACATATTGAAATACTTGAAAAAGGCGAGACCCTTGTTCAAGAAACACGCGGATGGAATGAAAACAAACAAATCACTTTTTCTCAGCGACAAAAAGAAGATTCTCATGATTATCGCTATTTTCCCGATCCCGATTTACCAAAACTTAAACTAAGTGAAATAAAAGAATTCGATAGAGAAGTTCTGAAAGCAGAATTACCAGAACTTCCGTGGGAGAAACGGAATTACTATCATCTTGATATTTTTTCTGATCTAAATGATGATGATATTGAATTTTTAATCACTGCTTATATTAAGAATGAAAGGGCAAGTAATTATCTTGATAAAGTACATAAAAATCTAGATGGTTTTAATAAAAAACAAATTAAATTAGCGGTAAATTATATTAAATCTGATTTGATTAATATTTTAAATACTGATAAGGAATTTATTATTCCCTATCCAGAAGACTTTGCTGATCTAATTATTATGATAGATGAAAAATTAATTACATCTCGTGCAGCTAAAGATATTTTGATAAAAATGTCCAATCATCGTAAGGCAAAAGAAATTGCCGAAACAGATCAGCTACTCCAAAAAAATGATGACGGAGCACTTGAAGTGATGCTTAAGGAAATGATTGAAGCGCATCCTGAAGTGGTAGCAGATTATAAAGCCGGCAAAGTTTCTGCACTCATGTTTTTTGTCGTCCAAGTGATGAAGCAGTCAAAAGGCTCTGCCAATCCCGAAAATACTCGAGCCATCGCCGCACGCCTTCTCGCGTAAGTTGTCAAAGGGTACATCATTTATGCACAACATAAATGATGTCGAAAGATTTCTAAATGCGCCAGCATTTGTGAAATTTTCGACTTTGTTCCATAATGTCCACATGAATAATAAAATTACACGAGTTGCTATTAACGGTGCGGGACGAATTGGTCGAGCTTTTCTCAAATTAGCTCACGAACGTAAGGAGATTGAAGTTGTCGCGATGAATGACCTCACTTCTGTCGATAACATCGCCTATCTTTTGAAATATGATTCTGTTTATGGCGTTACTCCTTTCGATATTTCTGTGAACAATGGAAATTTGATTATTGATGGTCGCGAAATAAAATATGTCAGCGAAAAAGATCCAACCAAACTTCCGTGGAAAGAGCTGAATATTGATGTCGTTGTCGAATCAACCGGACTTTTTACTGAGTATTCAAAAGCTCGGGCGCACATTGAGGCCGGTGCAAAGAAAGTGGTGATCTCCGCTCCTGCAAAAGGAACGCCTGCTGATGCAACTGAAGGAATGGTCCTGATGAGCATCAACTGCGACACTCTCAAAGAAAAAGTTATCAGCTCCAACGCGTCCTGCACCACCAACGCGTCATCGCCCGTCATTGCTATTTTAAATGAAACGGTTGGAATTGAAAAAGCTATTTTGAACACTACTCACGCATACACCGCTTCTCAGTCACTTGTTGATGGTCCATCAAAGAAAGATATGCGTGAAGGCCGCGCGGCTGCAATGAATATGGTGCCTTCATCGACTGGCGCCGCTTTGGCAGTTGGGCAGGTCATTACCGATCTCGCTGACAAGTTCGACGGGATTTCTATCCGCGTTCCTGTAGTTGCAGGTTCTCTAGCCGACGTTACGTTTATTTCAAAGCGACCGACAACTGTCGAAGAAATCAATCAGATTCTCACTGACGCTTCCAAAACCGAAAAATGGTCAAACATTTTTGCCGTCACCACTGAAGATTTGGTGTCGCGGGACATCATTGGCAATACTCACGCATCGATCGCTGATCTTTCCATGACGCGCGTTGTTGGTGGTAACTTAGTAAAAGTACTCGCGTGGTACGATAACGAAATGGGGTATACTCACACATTAGTGGAGCATGTTATTAAGACAGGTGGTTTTGTTTAATATGAAAATATATAAATGTCCATGTTGTGATTCTAATTTAGATTTTGAATCTTGGGATATTAATGATCAAGCCTCATTTGAAATTTGTCCAATTTGTAAAATCCAATTTGGAAATGATGATTTCGCTGACGGAGATAAGAAAAGAAGGCGAATAATTTATAGGAAGTGGCACGATACTTGGTTAGAAAATAAGAAACAAAAACTTTCTAAAGAACAAATTGAAATTATTAAATCTAATTAAACATCCTATGACCATCATCATCGGATCAGACCACGCAGGATTTGAATTGAAAGCTACGCTTGTGACGTTTTTGAAGTCGGTGGGAAACGAAGTTGAAGACGTTGG